>JAGHUB010000103.1 GCA_018065025.1 Candidatus Equihabitans merdae | reverse complement strand
TGTTTTAATTATTTGTCTGACTCATTATACAAGTTCTTTCTTGGCAGCAGCTACATAGTGTTCAGCTGTCAATGTGTTGATCATGATTTCTTTCTCTGTGAGAGGGCGTTTGACTTTGGCAGGGCTGCCAAATGCCATCATGCCATCCGGAATGATGGTGCCCTGGGTAACCAATGAGCCGGCGCCGATGATGCAATTCTTGCCAACCTGGGCGCCATCCATAACGATAGAACCCATACCAATCAGAGTATTGTCACCGATACTGCAGCCATGAACCACAACCTTGTGGCCGATGGTGACATTTTCACCGACATGAACCGGGAAGCCAGGCGAGTTGTGAATCACGCAGCCCTCCTGTACATTGGAACCTTTGCCGATGCGGATCGGTTCATTGTCTCCACGAATCACAGTCATATACCAGACATTGACATCTTCTTCTAATTCAACATCCCCAAGAACCACAGAGCCCGGGGCAATCATACCTTTGTTTGTCATATAGAATCCTTTCTTGAATAAATACTTGCTATTTGAATACACAGGAAAGCTATTATTCTTCCTGATTCATACTTTTCATTCATTCTCTTTCTGGAAAAGAATCATCTTCGAAAAAAGCTCCGCAATGAATTATAGCAGAGATTTGGCTGTGAAGAGGACGCTTTTGACTTGATTTGACATAAAAAACAGAAATAGTTTACATAACTTCAACGCTAGGGCTGCGAAAAGGTGTTATTGATTTGATTTGCCAGACTAAAAACAAGTTTGGTTTACATAACTGTATGGGGCGAGGAGATTTTGGCTATATATGATCAAAATCCACTGAAAAAAGCCCAAAACTCAAAAAACACAAGTTTACATAACTAATTATCTTGCTTAATTTGGGCTGTAAAATGAAAAAACAAAGTCAATATAGCCCAAAAAAGTGATTGTGGTTTACATAACTCAAATTTGAAAATCACGAATTGGGCTGTGAAAGCATGAAAATACCTGTATATGTCCAAAATTTCTTGCTTAGTTAACATAACTCGAACTTGGCTTTTTATGATTGGGCTGTGGAAGCATGAAAATTCCTGTATATATCCAAAAAAACAAGGTGAGTTTACATAACTCAAATGATTTTGTTGTGACAGATTTAGTTTGTTCTGTTTTGCCAGAAAAGAGAGAGTGAAGTAAAATTGATGAAAGCAAGTTTTGAGTATATCCCCCGATCTTTGATCGGGGCCGTGTCGCGGAGTGACATCAAAAGAATGCGGAAGCATTCTTTCTTTAGTGCACATGTCTTTTTGATTCCTGTGACAAGTCTCTTTCTCGGTGTTTTGGTAGATGGGCAGCATTACAAAAATACACCAAGCAGCGGGGCTGCTTTTGCGGAGTGAAGATTAGAGATTTTCTGCCGATCAATAAACAAGATATGGAGAAGCGTGGCTGGTCACAGTGTGATTTTGTTATCGTGACCGGTGATGCTTATGTTGATCATTCTTCATTTGGGACGGCTATTATCTCCAGGGTACTGGAGAGTCGTGGCTACAAGGTTGGTATCATTGCCCAGCCGGATTGGAAAGACGAGAAGAGTGTGACGGTACTGGGCCAGCCCAGGCTTGCTTTTCTGGTAAATGGCGGCAATATGGACTCCATGGTTAACCAATACACCGTCAATAAGAAGCGTCGTCATATAGATGCCTATACACCAGGCGGTGTCATCGGAAAACGTCCGGACTATGCTGTTGTTGTCTATGGCAATTTGATTCGAAAGACTTACAAGAAGACCCCCATCGTTGTGGGCGGTATTGAAGCGTCACTTCGTCGTCTGGCTCACTATGATTATTGGTCAGACAAGATCAAAAGATCTGTCTTGATGGATGCCGGTGCGGATCTTATTTCTTATGGTATGGGTGAACACAGCATCGTAGAGATTGCCGATGCCCTGAACGCCGGAATTGATGTGAAGGACATTACATTTATTAAAGGCACTGTTTACCGCACCAAGGATATTGAATCTTTGGAAGATGCAGTGATGCTGCCTTCTTTTGAAGAGGTCCAGGCTGACAAGAAGGCTTACGCCAGAAGCTTTGCTGTCCAGTATCACAACACAGATCCTATTACAGCCAAAGTGCTGATCGAGCCTTATCCCAATAAGCAATACGTGGTCATGAATCCTCCGGCGGAGCGTTTAACTTCCGTGGAATTCGATGACGTTTATGAATTGCCTTATATGAATGCCTACCATCCTTCCTATGAGGCGGCCGGCGGCATTCCTGCATTAAGTGAAATCAAGTTTTCGCTGACCAGTTGTCGTGGCTGCTTTGGCAGCTGCAACTTCTGTGCTCTGACATTCCACCAGGGCCGCACTGTTCAGTCTCGAAGCCATGAATCACTGATTCGTGAAGCCAAGGGCATGATCAGTCAGAAAGATTTCAAAGGTTACATCCATGATGTCGGTGGTCCCACAGGCAATTTCCGCCACCCCTCATGTCAGAAGCAGCTGACTAAGGGTGTCTGTCAGAATCGCCAGTGTTTGTTCCCCAAGCCCTGCAAAAACATGACAGTAGACCACAAAGATTATGTAAACCTGCTTAGAAAACTCAGACAGCTTCCCGG
>JAGHUB010000228.1 GCA_018065025.1 Candidatus Equihabitans merdae | reverse complement strand
TTTACCCCGTATATTTATACTTTCTATAAGAAATACTTCTTGTTATATAGACTAATTCCCCTAATCGGCTCAGATAGCTACGTATCCGATGATGCAAAGCAGGACGGTAAGTCCTGTGAAGATGGTGACGATCCTGGTTTCAGACCAGCCGCACAGTTCAAAATGATGATGGATAGGTGTCATTTTGAAGATACGCTTGCCGTGTGTGGCTTTAAAATAACTTACCTGCATCATAACAGAAACAACTTCTGCCAGGTAAATGAGGCCGATGATGATAATGTAGATGGGCATATTCATCATATAGGCCATACCGGCAACGAAACCGCCCAATGCCAGGGAGCCGGTATCACCCATAAAGACCTGAGCCGGATAGGCATTGTAGCAAAGGAAGCCGATCAGGCCGCCGGCCATGGCAGCACCGATAGGATGAACCCCTGCATTTAAAGCCAGAGAAGCGACAGCCAGGAAGATGGCAACTACTACAGTAACAGAAGAAGCCAGGCCATCCAGACCATCAGTGAAGTTGGTGCCGTTTACAGTACCGATAACAGCAAAGAACATCAGGGGAACAGCCCAGAAACCGATATCCAGCATCTTGCCGCCGGTGAAGGGCAGGCGGATCAGCATATCGACACCACTTAATTTAACCATGTAGAAATAGAATACCAAAGTGACGATAAACTGCAGGATCAGCTTCTGCCAGGCCAGCAGACCATCTGAATGCTTCTTAACGACTTTCAGATAGTCATCGATGAAACCGATGAGACCAAAGGCCAGTGACAGGAACAGGACCGGACCAACCTTGGGGAAGGCACCGATAAAGAAGATGGAACCTGCCAGCATACCGATGAGAATCATGATGCCGCCCATGGTGGGAGTACCGGCTTTCTTAAGATGGGACTGAACGCCTTCTTTACGTTCGGTCTGACCCATTTTCAGACGACGTAAAAAGGGAATCAAAAAAGGTCCAATAGCAGCACTTACACCTAAGCCGATCAATGACGGTAAAACAATAGATAACTGATTCATACTCTCTCCTTATTCTTGAGCCGCAGCTTCTTCATTAGTCATACCATTATCCTGAGGCGTATTACCGCCATTAGGATTGGGATTATTATTCACATCGCCTTCGATACCCGGGACATTGGTATCTTCTACTGTATCAGTGTCCGGCTGCCCCTCCTGACCGGACCAGACATCCGGTTCTTCCAGATCAGGATTGCCGCCTGTCAAAGCTTCGTCCGGGAAAATATTCATATAAGGCAGAACATTTTCCAGAATAGCCTTAGCTACCCACTGGGGGAAACGGCTGTCGGCCTGCTCGGCTACGTTAGGTTCATCGATAACAACGTAAATAAGAACCTGAGGATTGTCGTAGGGAGCAAATCCGATAAATGAAACCAGGTATTTGCCATTGCCTCGAGGCAGCTTCTGGGCTGTACCTGTCTTACCACCCATGGAGTATCCATCAACTTTACTGTAGACAGAAGTACCGTCATCAACTGAAGCCTTCATAAAGCGGCGCAGTTCATCGGATACTTCTTCAGA
>JAGHUB010000265.1 GCA_018065025.1 Candidatus Equihabitans merdae | reverse complement strand
GCGGGAATCTCATCCACATAATCCACTGTCAATGTGGCACCTTCACCAAGGTAGGGTTTGATCATGGCCACGATGCCGTCGGCATCGATCTCATCCGGATTGCCGTTGAGCCAGAGAGTATAGGTGTCTTCTGTCTCCTGGATGAAACGATATTGTCTCAGGCCTTCAGCCTCGGCCAGGTTATTATAAAGAATGAAGGGAGAAACGTAACGTCCCTTGGTGTCGTAGATGATATCGCTTCGACGGCCGTAAAGCTCTGTCAGCATCATCTTGAACTGACCATTCTTCTCGATCTTCTTATATTTTGCCAGGTCACCGTTGTCGTAACGGATCAGGGGCAGGGCGTAATTGTAAAGGTCTGTGATGACGATACGGCCAAGCTCGCCTTCTTCAGCAGGCTCGTCGCTGTCCATTTTCAGAATCTCATAATAATAGCTTTCGCTGTCGATGTAGTAGGCGCCTTTTTCAGCTACCTGTACGCCCATGATGCCATTTTCTTCATTACAGAACCAGGAGCGAACCGGACAATGGAACTGCTCATAAAGCTGGTCACGCATGGCATCCGGCATATTTTCCGAGATAGGAATAATGACCTGGATGTTGAACTTGGAGGTGTCGATGTCGTGACGCTTGATGTAATCACTCATGTCACCAAGTGCAGATGAGTAACCAACCAAAGCGGCCACCTTCTTGTCACGGATCAGAGCCACGCGCTCTGCCATCTCTTCGTCACCGACATTGGCGCAATCCATCATAACCAGGTTCTCGGCGATGAGGGACAGCTTGCTCTTCTTGGCATGGTCGCCAACCCACATACGGACGAAGGCTTCCTTCATGCCGATGTAATAGCCGGCAGCTGTGCCCAGGAAAATGGAGGCAGCTGTGTTGTGGCGGATCTTCTCCAGATTCTGGATAACGGAAAATGGTGTGCCGGTGGAGCCGCTGGTGCTCATGACCCGGTTATCCGGTGCATCTTTGTACATGGATGAATAGAAGAGGTCATAGTTGCTGCGAATGATCTCTTTATTCATAACCGGCAGCTGAGACAGGGGTGTCTCCGGTGAATAATCTTTATAGAATTCAGTGGTGGCCACGGCGTGGGCAATCAGCTTCTGAATCTTCTCGTTGGTGCCTTCCACGGAAGAACCCTTCTTCCAGGCACGACGGATCTCATCATAATACTTACCTACGGGACGACCTTTTAAACGGTCCAGTGTCCAGTAAGTCCACCATCTTAACTTCTCGTCAAATTTCATTTTCATGGCATTTTCCTCTGGGCTTAATTGCAAGCAATCACAGCCTTGCTCAGGATAATTTCTTGGAACATTTTCCAAAGATTCTTTTTACTGCATGCTCCATACACGTTCGGCATCGAAGGTGACGCTTTCCACATGTTCGACTTCGATCTGATAGAGAGCATTGGCAGCCAGATGTTCGGCAGCCTGTTCCAGGTCACGGATACCGGTGGTCTTGGAGGCATAACGTTCCACAACAGCGGTGAGGCCATCGGCGGTGACGATACATTCATCATCACGCATACCCATACGTTTCAGAACCTTAGGCAGAGCGAACTTGGAGAAGATGACCTTCTTCTCTTCCGGTGTGTAGTCCGGGATATCGATAACAGCGAAACGGGACATCAAAGGAGCACTGATCAGCTTCTTGTCGTTGGCTGTGGCGATAGGATAAACACCTGTGGTGGGGATCATGCACTCGATGTAGTTATCAGTGAAGCCCAGGTTATCCAGCAGTGTCAGCAGAACGTCAGCCGGGTTACCGCTGCCCTTGCCTGAAGAGGCTTTGTCCAACTCGTTGATAATGAAGACCAGGTTGGATTCGCCGGCATTGGCAAATGCTTCCATGATGATACCGGGCTTAGCATTGGCGTAGATACGTGAGCTGCCGGTAAGCTGTTCCGGGTCGCTGATGGAACTCATGTCCAGTGTGGTCCAGGGCAACTTCAGGATACGGGCAACCGCATAGGCTACCTGTGACTTACCTGTACCTGCAGGGCCGCACAGCAGCAGACCGTAGAAAGGTAATGTATGGGTACGGTTGATCTGGATAATGGTTTCGATGATACGCTGCTTAACGCCTTCCAGACCATAAAGTTCTTCGTCCAGGATGCGGCGGGCTTCCACCGGATCGATGGCTTCGAAATAATGATTCTTCCATTTGATGTTCATCATAATGGAAAGGGCGCGCTGGGCGTGGTTCTTCTCTTCGGGAGTGACCTCGGAAGAACGGGCAACTGCCAGGTTACGGCGGGCCCAGAGACGGATATTGTCGGGCAGAGTCTTGCCGGCGCAATCCATGAAGTCGGTAATGCTCTGAAGAGAAGTGAGACGCATATCGTCGCCGGCTTCGTGTTCTTCTTCGTCATCCTCCACTTCGGCAGGAGCGTTGCTGGCCATGAGACGATCGATCATAAACTGAAGGAAGCCATCTTCGGCAGACAGCTTAGTGGCGCCGCCGTAGGCTACTTCACGAATCTTATAGACGGCATAACCCGCATCGGTGTTGGCACCTGACAGACGGACGTTGATGTGGTTCTCGCCGAGCCATTTTAAGAGGCTGACAAAACGGGCATCAATCTGCAGAATATCGGAGCTGACAGCACCATCATCTGTACGGAATTCAAAGGATGAACGCTTGATGGGGTTGGTGAAAATACCTTCTGAATAATGGTCCCATCTTCTCATTTTATTATCCAGTACCAGGATGGGATTCTCCGGGGTGCTGTAGGACTCATTTGAGTAAAATACAGTATAGGTGCAGACCGCTTTGTCACGATCGTCGGGCATGTTGTTAAAATCAAATACGGGCATGTTTTTGTCCTCTGAAAATAAATTTAAAATGGCTGTTATACCATGTTCCAACACCTTAGTATAACAGCCATTTAATCACATTAAAAGATTGACTTATTTAACTTCGTAGGAAGCGTTCCACTTTTCAACAAAGTTCTTGTCAATGCCTCTGAAGGCTACGTCAGCACCCTGTTCGGCTACGATAGCATCCATTTTTTCAACAGAAAGCAGGATAGCATCAGCGATACGTGTGTAACCTGTGCAGCGGCAGATGTTACCTTCCATTTCCTTGCGGATCTGTTCACGAGTGGGATGACCATAGAGGTTAAGGCAAGCTACAGCACTCATGATCATACCCGGTGTGCAGTAACCACACTGAACAGCACCGGCTTCGATGAAGGCTTCCTGGATGGGATGCAGTCTGTCATCATCTGTCAGACCTTCAACAGTCAGAACTGTCTTGCCTTCCAGCTCGGCAGCCAGTACCAGGCAGGAGTTTACCGGATGACCATCCAGCAGAACTGTGCAGGCACCACATTCGCCTTCATTACAACCTTCCTTGACGGAATTGATATACATATCTTCGCGAAGGAAGCGCAGCAGAGTCTTGTTGGCAGGAACCAGCTTCTTGCACTGTCTTCCGTTAAGCGTAAAGTTTACAACGATATCTTTCATAATCAGTCTCCTCCCGATCAGCCCTGAACCTTGGGTCTTTCTTCCAGACCCTGCTGACCTTTGTACAGAACCTGTTTGATGGGCTGTGCTTTGTCTTCAGCTTTGGCGCGTTTAACAGCTTCGTGCAGAACCATGATAGTAACATCATGAAGCAGTCTGACACGGAATTCAGCGCTTGAACGCCAGCTTGAACGAGGCTTACCTTCGGATGCAACGGCTTCAGCAGCAGCGATGATGATCTCATCGGAGTACTTCTGACCTTCCAGAACAGCTTCGGCAGAATAGCTTCTCATGGGAGTGGGGCCGGCTGTTGTCAGAGCGATACGTACATGGCTCATGACATCATTTTCATCCAGTTCAACATAGGCGCTGACACCCATAAGAGCCAGGTCCATGGCGCCACGGCGCATGTACTTGTAGTAAGCAGAACCGGCATTGGCAGGTGTATCCGGAATCTCGATACGGGCCAGAAGTTCGTCCGGCTGGATATCGAATTTCTTGAAACCAGTGTAGAACTTATCCAGGGGGATCTTGCGTTCGCCGTTGGGACCCTTAACAACGCATACAGCATCGTGAACCAGCATGGGACCGATGGAGTCAGCTGAGGGAGCACCGTTCATGATATTGCCGCCAAGTGTAGCTCTGTAACGAATCTGAACAGAACCAACCTGTGAGCAGCCCTGGAACATAGCATAATAATTTTTCTTGATGACATCCCACTCTTCGATCTGACGATGAGAGGTCAGAGCACCAAGGACAAGACCTTGGCCGGCTGTGTAGGATGTGCCTTTAAGCTCGGCAAGATTCTTGATATCAACGACCTGATCGGCTTCTTTCTTACCGCCGTGCATGTTGACGTAGACGTCAGTGCCGCCGGCTACCGGCTTAGCGCCGTTGGCCTTCAGAGCGCAGGCTTCATTGAAATCAGTAGGCATGAATAATTCGAAATCATTTAACATTAGTCATTGGCCTCCTCTCTGAAAAGAATGTGTTCAGGTTTAATGGGCAGTGATTTGAAGTCAGTGTTGCAAGCGTGGCAAATAGCATTGGCGATACATGCGGCTGTGGGAACCAGACCCGGTTCACCGATACCCTTAACACCGAAGGGGCCTTCCGGATGACCATTTTCTACCAGAGTAGACTTGATCTCGATGTCGGAATCCATGAATGTGGGAACCTTGTAGTCAACCATGTTGCCGTTTCTCAGGTTACCGTCTTCATAGATCATCTCTTCCATGATGGCATGGCCAAGACCCATGACCACAGAACCTTCGATCTGCTGCAGACAACCTGTGGGGTTGATAGCCTTACCGATATCGTGGGCAGCACCGATCTTAGTAACTTTGACGCGACCTGTAACCGGGTTGACCTTAACGATAGCAGCCTGAGCACCGATCATCCACATAACTGTAGGACGCTTGGACTGACGACCGTCAACAGGCGGTGCATCGAAGATATCGGATGTGCCGTAACGACCGATGGCGATAACCGGATCCTGTTCGTGCATGATACCGGACTTACCAACATTGTTGATGTTGATGCATTTATCAGCATCTGTCTTGTGCTGGATGTTACCTTCAGCTGTGTAGACAACGTCTTCGTCAGCGCATTTCCATTTGATAGCGGCCAGGTGGCACAGCTGTTTCTTGATGTCTTCGCAGGCCTGCAGGATAGCATTACCTGAATGGAATGTGGAACGAGAAGATGTTGTTGTCTTATCGTAAGGTGTCTGATGTGTATCAACCGGAGATACGGAAACCTTATCCAGATCGATCTTCAGTGATTCAGCTGCGAACTGAGGCATGGTTGTTGTAACGCCCTGACCCATTTCACGAGAGGCAGACAGGATGTAGATGGAACCGTTTTCGTTCATCTTGACGATACAGGATGTTGTGGACGGTGTACCTGTCAGCTTGTTGAAGCAGGCGATACCCTTACCGCAGAGGTTGCCTTCTTCGTCAACCCATCTCTTGGGAAGCTTATCCCAACCGATGTTGGCGGCGGCAGCTCTCAGACATTCATCAACAGCGCATGTGGAGATGATTTCACCTGTAACACCGATTGAACCGTCATGCAGGCAGTTCTTAAGACGCAGTTCCAGGGGATCCATATCCAGCTTTCTGGCGATGATATCCATCTGGTGTTCATGCAGTGTAGAAGCTTCTGTAACACCGAAACCACGATAAGCAGTACCCAGTGTACGGTTTGTCATGTAGACATATGTATCGATCTTGACGTTGGGAACCTCGTAAGGACCATTGGCGGCGAAACCGGCATTGTAGTCAACACGGGGGTTAGTTGTAACGTAAGCACCGGCATCCCAGTAACCCTTGATCTGGTTAGCTACGATAGTACCGTCTTTCTTAACACCGGTCTTCATATAATACTGAACGGTTGAACGGCAAACTGTAGCGGAGAATTCTTCGTGACGGTCATAAGTCAGTTTAACGTGACGGCCGCCGCACTTAAGAGACAGAGCCAGGGCGATGGGTTCGCACTTAGCTTCGTACTTACCACCGAAACCACCACCGATGTGTGTCATAGTCAGACGAACCTTTTCGTTGGAAACGCCATAAATCTTACCCATCAGAGCACGGATGCTGAAAGGAGACTGGTTGGGTGTCCAAACCTGAAGTTCCTTGGTGTAGGGGTTGGCAGCAGCTGTGGCTGTGTGTGTCTCGATCAGTGTGTGCTGCAGCTGACCGCAACGGAATTCGGATTCAACGATGAGGTCGGCTTCTTCGAAACCTTTCTCAACATCACCCTTGCACAGGTGGAAATGGTCACCGATGTTTGTGCCCTGAACCGGGAAGCAGGCTGATGAGCATTCATACTTGCTCCAGTCTTCATGGATCAGAGTTTCGTTCTTCATGGATTCTTCCAGATCGTTAACGACGGGAAGAAGTTCATATTCAACTTCTACCAGTTCGGCAGCAGCTCTGGCGATCTCTTCTGTTTCGGCAGCGATAGCGGCAACCGGTTCGCCCTGATAACGAACTTTGTCCAGAGCGATGATGGGCTGGTCAGCGATGAACTGGCCATAGGGTTCCGGATAATCAGCACCGGTGATAACAGTAACAACGCCCGGAAGAGCTTTGGCTTTGTCTGTATTAATAGAAAGAATACGTGCATGAGCATGGGGGCTTCTGGCGCATACGCCGTAGAGCTGACCCGGGAAATTAATGTCGGCGCCGTAAACAGCAGTACCTGTTACTTTCTCGACACCGTCTTTACGAACCTGAGTATGACCGATGACGGTTTCTTCGCCTGTTGTGTCTTTACGCTTAACAACAAGACGGTCCCATTCCCGGCCTTCTGCCTGATATTTCTCACAGGGAGTTAATTTGTAATCTGACATAGTCTCTCTCCAAAAAATGATATTTAACTTCTGTCATTAACAGCTACTAATCCACCAAAAAGGATACCAAAATAGCTGCCTTCAGTCGAGTTGTAAAAAATTAATAGTTGATTATTGATAATTTATCACGAGCTTTTTAGCCAAAACAACCTGTTTTTTAGTTCAAACATCTTAATATTTTTATCTATTTTATGCATTTTGCCCAATCAAAAAACATTTCTTATAAAATGTCTCCCGTGATAATACTGTGTTATTACCCCTTGTAATTGTATTGCAATTTCCACGAATTTACGGATATTCTGCACAATTTTACGGATAGATGCTTTATTTTTTTAGTGATTATTGATATAATTTAATACACTATTTTACAAAGGAGCGCTATGTTATGAAGAAAGAAATAGTTGCTATGCTCCTGGCCGGTGGACAAGGTTCACGTCTCTATGCTCTGACTGAGAACCTGGCCAAGCCTGCCGTGCCTTTCGGGGGTAAATATCGCATCATCGACTTCCCGTTATCTAACTGTCTGAACTCAGGCATCGATACCGTCGGTATTCTGACCCAGTATCAGCCCCTGGTTCTGAACGAGTACATCGGTAACGGTCAGCCCTGGGATCTGGACCGTCTTGATGGCGGCGTCCGCGTCCTGCCGCCTTACCAGAAAGCCAAAGGCTCAGACTGGTACAAAGGCACAGCCAATGCTATCTACCAGAACCTGTCTTTCATCGATCGTTATGATCCGGAATACGTTATCATCCTGTCCGGTGACCAGATCTGTAAGCAGGATTATCGTAAGTTCCTTGATTTCCATAAAGAAAAGAACGCTGAATTCTCAGTTGCTGTTATGGAAGTTCCGTGGGAAGAAGCTTCCCGTTTCGGTCTGATGGTCGCTGATGAAGATGACCGCATCACCGAATTCCAGGAAAAACCCAAGAACCCCAAGTCAAACCTGGCTTCCATGGGTATCTACATCTTCAACTGGGATATTCTTAAGAAATATCTGACAGAAGATGAAAATGATCCGGAATCTGAAAACGACTTCGGTAAGAACGTCATCCCGGCTCTGCTGCGTGACGGTCGTCGTATGTATGCTCACCACTTCAGCGGTTACTGGAAAGATGTAGGTACTATTTCTTCTCTGTGGGAAGCCAATATGGAAATCCTGGATCCCGAAGAAAGCGGTATCAACCTCTTCAGTGATGACTGGAAGATCTACAGCCGTAACATGGGTATGCCGGGTCACCGCATCAACGCCGGTGCCTGCGTCGAAGATTCCATGATCACAGACGGCTGCGAAATCTCCGGTACCGTTAAGCACTCCATCCTCTACACAGGCGTCACTGTTGAAGCCGGTGCTGTTGTAGAAGACGCTGTTGTTATGGGCGGCACAGTCATTAAGGCAGGTGCTAAAGTTCAGCACTGCATCCTGGCTGAAAATGTCACCATCGAAGAAGGTGCTGTCGTCGGCGCTATGCCGGAAGA
>JAGHUB010000316.1 GCA_018065025.1 Candidatus Equihabitans merdae | reverse complement strand
TCCCGAGGATCTTGATCAATATTTGCAGGTGAACCGTCCCTCCACATGGATGGTTCTTGGCGCCATCATCATTTTGCTGGTGGGCTTCTGCGTATGGGGCTTCATGGGCAAGCTGACCACCACCGTGGATGCAGCGGTAGTAGTGGATCAGGGAAATGTTGTGTGCTATATCACAGAGCAGGACATGGCCAAGCTTCCTAAAGAAAGCCTGATCCAGATTGCGGATAGTGAATTCTTGCTGAAAGATACCGGTCTGGCACCTATTTTCATCGATGACAATGTGGACATTTCCGTGAAGCTGGCGGGCAACCTGATGAATGGTATGGTGGTTTATCCCCTGTCTGTTGATGCCGATCTGCCGGACGGCATCTATGTGGGCAAGATCCAGATAGAAAGCGTCAAACCGGCGAGTTTTATCATGAACTAAGTGACCTGATGGGTGAGATAAGTTATGAGTGACAAGAAGATCAAACAGGTCGTGACCAAGGGCACGGTGAAGGTTCCGGTGATCATGCAGCTGGAAGCTACCGAGTGCGGTGCCGCGTCACTGGCCATGGTGATGGCTTATTTTGAAAAATGGCTGCCTCTTGAGCGAACCCGTCAGGATTGTGCAGTATCTCGAGATGGCTCTAATGCCAGAAATATTTTGCGCGCGGCCCGAAGCTACGGCATGGAGGCCCACGGTTTTCAGGCTTCTGTGGAATCCCTGAAGGAGGAAGGCCCCTTCCCCTGCATCATCCACTGGGGCTTTAATCACTTTGTGGTTTTAAATGGTTTCAAAGGTGACAAGGCTTATATCAATGACCCGGCCAGAGGCTTTGTGAAAGTCTCGATGGAAGAGTTCGACCAGAACTATACCGGCGTCATGATCACCATCGAACCCGGTCCGGATTTCCAGCCCTCCGGCAAACGCAAATCCGTCTGGGAGTTTGCTTCAAAACGTCTCAAAGGCACCGGCCTGGCTGTAGCATTTGTGGTTGTTACCACTTTGATCGGCAGTCTGATCAGTGTTATTACTCCCGGTTTCTCCCGGGTATTTTTGGACCGCTTATTGACCGGAACTAACCCGGATTGGTTCAAACCATTTCTGATTTTACTGGCCATTTTCTCCGGCATTCAAATCCTGGCCGGATGGATTTCTGCCTACTATAGTCTGCGCATTACCGGCAAAATGGCCGCCGTAGGCAATGCTTCCTATATCTGGAAAGTCCTGCATCTGCCCATGCAGTTCTTTGGTCGGCGTATCTCCGGTGATATTGCCAACCGCCAGACTATGAATGCCAACGTAGCCGGCACACTGGTGAACACCCTGGCTCCTCTTGTGCTGCATACCATCATGATGTTTTTCTATCTGGTGGTCATGCTGCGTTACAGCCCACTGCTGACACTGGTGGGTCTGGCTTCTATCGTCATCAATATTGTCATGTCCCGCATCATTTCCAACAAGCGTATTAACGTCACTCGCGTTCAGATGCGTGATGCCGGCAAGTTGGCCGGCAGCACCGTTTCCGGCATCGAACTGATCGAAACCATTAAGGCCAGCGGTGCTGAAGATGGTTATTTTGAAAACTGGGCAGGTCTTCAGG
>JAGHUB010000283.1 GCA_018065025.1 Candidatus Equihabitans merdae | reverse complement strand
ATTATGTCTGTGTATGTGCTTACCAAAAAAATGTAAGTAACAAGGGCAATTGAATACGGAGCAGCCGGAGCCTTATTTATGGGGAGAATAGGGAAGCAGGTGAAAATCCTGCGCGATCTCGTCACTGTAAGCGGGAGGGTCTCATCCGATATGCCACTGAGCCGTTGGGAAGGTGGATGAGACACGTTGAACGCAAGCCAGGAGACCTGCCGGACTGTGGTACAAGACATCGGTAAGGTGTCAGATCACGAGGTTTGATCGTACTGAAGAAGTCTTTCAAGCCGACAGATTGCGTCTGTTGGCTTTATTATTTTTGTGGTTCGATTTTCCTTGTGTCGTATAAAATTGCAATCGTCTATTCGAAATCATTTAGTGGAGGTTTATGATGCATTTTCGAATTAATCGTCGTTTTTTAGCTGTAGTTCTTTCAGCCGTCATGACCGTGGCTCCGGTTATGTCTGTTTCTGCTGAGGATGGAGTTTCAGAACCCTCAGTGGCAGCAGAAGTTACTGAAGTAGTTGAACCTGCTCCTGAAGTTGAGGAAGTTCCGGAAGTCACACCGGAGACTCCTGCTGCAGAGGAAACTGAAGAACCTTCTTCAGATGATGCTTCAACAGAGGAAGCAGCTGAAGACAAGGATCAGGATGATTCTCAGTCAACTACAGATTCTGATGACAGCAAGGATGCCCAGTCCGAAGAAGCCAAAGAGGATGCTTCAGAAAGCAAGTCTGAAGACCGTATGACACCGGAAGAGATTCTGGCTTTCATGGCTGCTCAGAATCCTGTCACAGAAGATCTTAACCGCGAAGAGCCCAATCAGCCCACAGCAGCTATCTCAGCTCTTACTGTTGTTAAGAATGATGGCAGCCCTTATGGCATGTTCCCTTGTTCAAATGGTGTCGTTACCAAGGAAGGCGCCAGCCTGCATATCACATTTGACACCGGTTCTAAGAGCACTTATAAGTGCCTGTATTTCGGTGCAGAGACGGATGAAAACAAGTCAGGTTATTTCACCGGTTCCGGTTCACCCCTTACTTTCGATTTCACAGTTCCCGCCTCTTATGAAAATAGCTGGGTACGTGTTGCCGTAGGTAAGTCCGGTTCAGAATGGGCTACCACAAATATCCTGTGGCTTGGTATTCCTTCTGCCACGTCAGCTCCTGCAGAGGAAGAGGAACCCCAAGCAACCCATAATGCTCCCACAGCTGCCATCGACAGCATGACTGTTCTGAAAGAAGATGGTGAAGGTCACTCAGCCTATGGTATGTTCCCCATCGGCAACGTTGTCTGCACAAAGGAAGGCGGCAAGCTTAAGATTTCCTTTGATACAGTAGGCAAGAAGACATTTGACCGTCTCTATATCGGTGCAGTGACAGATGAGAACAAGGACAACTATTTCTCCGGCACAGTGGTTGGCTCAGATTGTCATTTCGACATCGAGTTACCGGAGTCTTGTGAAAATTCATGGATCCCGGTTGCTGTAGGTCGTTCTGATAAGGGCACCTGGTCTGAAAACTATCTGTGGATGGGTATTCCTTCTGCAACAGCAGGTGGAGATGACAGTGGTTCCGATGATGGTGATGGTCCCGAAGGTTCTGCTACTGATCTGTGGGGCGACACAAGCCTGGCCGATGGTTCCTATACCACCACAGCTGTTTGCCAGAACACTAGCATGTTTAAGATCATCGCTTGCGAAATCACTGCCAAAGATGGTAAAGCCCAGGCTCTGATTACATTAAGCGGCACAGGTTACGATGCTCTCTTCATGGGTACTAAAGAAGAAGCTGCAGCAGCCTCCTCCGATCAGATCATCCCCAAGGTTGGTGAAGTCACTTACACCAATGATGCCGGCAGTGAGAAGACCGGTTATCAGTTTGTGATTCCCTTTGGCAAGACCGATGAAGTTGTCAATATGGCAGCTCATGGTGTCAGAGATGATGTCTGGTATGATCGTCAGATCGTATTCAGCAGTGCTGACATTGTAAAACAGGATGAGCCGGAAAGCTCAGATAACTGGGGTGACACAGATCTGGCTGACGGTACATACACAACTACCGTTTCATCCAGCGCTTCTATGTTCAGAATCGTTGATTGCGTCATCACTTCCAAGGATGGAAAAGGTCAGGCTCTGATCACATTAAGCGGTACCGGTTACGATTACCTCTTCATGGGAACAGCTGAAGGTGCTGATACTGCCACCGAAGCTCAGATGATCGGAAAAGTCGGAGAAGTAAAATACACCGATACAGATGGTACAGAGAAGACCGGTTATCAGTTCATCATTCCCTTTGAGAAGACCGATGCCGATGTTCAGATCGCTGCACATTCATCAAAGAATGATAAGTGGTATGATCGCACCATCGTCTTCAGCGGCGATAACCTGACAAAGAAGGATGCTGCTGACGATGACAAGAAAGACGACGACAAGAAGGATGATGACAAAAAAGAAGAGGATAAGAAGGAGGACAAGACTCCTGAAAAAGAATCTTCTTATACATCCGATACCAGCGGTTCCACATCTGCAGTAAACAGCAGCACAAACCTGGCTGACGGCGTTTATACACCGGATCGCTTCTCCTTCAGCGGCGGTACCGGCAAGGTTCAGATCTCCTGCACAAAGATCACAGTCTCAGGCGGTCAGGCCTTCGCAACACTGTTCTTTGACAGTCCCTATTATACCTATGTTAAGGCCAATGGCCGTCAGTATAACACCTCCGTTGGCGGTGGCGGCGCAACCGTAACCATTCCGGTTCAGCTCAATGCCAACAACACCATCATCGGTATGACAACGAAGATGTCAGTACCTCATGAGATCACATACGCCATCTTCATCTACCTGGCTGCAGCCGATGCTGCCGGTAACGGTGATGGCAGTAAGCTTTCTAACAAAGCCCTTCATGAAGAAGCTCCTCAGATCGCAGGTCTGAAGGCTCTGGACAATGACGAGAAGGCTGTTGAGTATGCTGAATACTTCAAGATCTTCCATTATGACAAGGGCATCACACTTCTTGAAATCGACATGACAAGAGACACTGCCAGAGATCCTGAACTGGCAGGTGACAAAGATCAGAAGGCTGCCAAGTCTGAAGATGTCAAGGAAGCTAACGAAGAAGACAGCGAAGAAGTTGAGACTCCAAAGGACGTTGACGAAAAAGATGACTCCTCATCAGATGCTTCTGATAGTGAAAGTGATGAGGCAGTAGCTGCTTCTACTGAAGAAGTTGTAGCAGAACTCTACAAGGGCAACATCGTAAGTTATCTGTTGGTTCCTGAAGGTGCTGTTGTACCGGCCGGTCTGGATAAAGAGATGGTCATCATTCAGCTGCCCAGAGAAAACACTTATCTTGCAGCAGATGAAGTTGTCAGCTCCATGGAAAAACTGGATCTTCTGAAACAGGTGACATCCGTAGCCATGGACGAAAAGGCTGCCAAGGAGATCTTTGGTGATCAGGAAGTTACCTTTGCCGGTCCGGCAGAGAATCCTGACTTCAAGGTTCTTCTGAAAGCCAAGGCTGATCTGATGATCATGCCCTCAGCCCTTCTTCCTGTAGAATCCGATGAAAAGGATGCACTGTCTGTAGAAGAACAGGCCGATCGCCTCTTCGAGATCACTGATCGTGCAGCTATGATGAATATTCCTCTGGTAGTAGATCGTTCCATGGATGAAGAGAAGGATCTGGCTAAGAAAGAGTGGATTAAGGTCTACGGTGTACTTTTCGGTTGTGAGGATGAAGCAAACGCATTATTCGCAAAGGAAGCTAAAAAATGATAAAGAAGACTATGAACGGATTAAAACGCTTCACAGCCCTTTTCGCAGTGCTTGTTATGGTATTGTCATTAATCGGTTGTGGTCAGAAGAATGAAGCAAGCGGTGGGGATACCGCCGCTTCTTCCGTATCTTCAGCCACAGATGAAAATGCATCTGATACAGAGGATGAGACAGCAGTATCTGACAATGATGTGACAGGAGCTGTTACAGAA
Source organism: Candidatus Equihabitans merdae (assembly GCA_018065025.1). Classification (GTDB taxonomy): domain Bacteria; phylum Bacillota; class Clostridia; order Lachnospirales; family Lachnospiraceae; genus Chordicoccus; species Chordicoccus merdae. Next base: position 5,966 of record JAGHUB010000283.1, on the reverse strand, counting down.
GAGGCTGCTGATGCACCGGATGTAGCCGGTCTTGCCTGTACAGGTCAGATGCCTTTGAAGTACGCGGAGTGCTTTGATGTCTATTATTACGAAGGTGGTTATAAGCTGATCACCACTTCCATGGGCGGCAATTATCTGGTTATCCCGGAAGGTATGGAGGCTCCTGAAGGTCTTTCTGATGACGTTGCCCTCCTTTATCAGCCCTTGGATAAGATCTATCTGGCTGCTACCAGTGCCATGGCTCTTTTCAACGCTGTGGACGGTCTTGGCAATATCCGCTTCAGCGGTACCAATGCCGGTAACTGGTATATCGAAGCCGCTACAGATGCTATGGAAGCCGGTGATATTTTATTTGCCGGAAAATACAGTGAACCGGATTATGAACTTCTGGTAGAAGAAGGCTGTGATCTGGCTGTTGAATCTCAGATGATCTTCCATAGCCCTAAGGTTCAGGAAATGATCGAGATGCTGGATATTCCGGTTCTGGTAGACTGTTCCAGCAGAGAATCTCATCCCCTTGGTCGTGAAGAATGGGTCAGAATGTATGCTGCTCTCCTGAACAAAGAAGAGGCAGCCGAAGACTTTATCGCCGATCAGATCAAAATGGTTGAAGAACTTGGCAGCCAGGAAAACACCGGTAAGACCATTGCTTTCTTCTACATCAGCACAGACGGTCTGGCCAATGTCCGTAAGTCTACAGACTATCTGCCGGCCATGATCGAGCTTGGCGGCGGCCATTATATCTTCAGTGATCTGGAAAGTGATGATGACGATTCACAGCTGACAACAGTCTCCATGAGCATGGAAGACTTCTATGCAACAGCTGTTAATGCTGACTACATTGTCTATAACGCCAGCATCGATGCACCTTTGAATTCTGTGGAAGACCTTATCGCCAAGAGCGACTTATTCAAAGATTTCAAAGCCGTTCAGGAAGGTAATGTCTGGTGTACAGGCAAAGACCTCTATCAGGCCACAGACGCTGTAGCTACCATGATCATTGACTTCAATCTCATCGTAAATGGTGACGACGGCAGCAATACAACCTTTATTCACAAGATCGATTAATAGCTTATGATAAACGAACGCATTAAAAGAAACAGCCGGTATGTGGTGGTATTTATTGTGATGATCGTGGCATTTCTTGCCATCGTTGTCTTAAATATCAATACCGGCAGTGTAAAAATTCCGGTTCCGGAGATCTTTAAGATCATCATGACAAAAGACGGGGCAGCGGAGTGGGTGAATATCATCTGGAAGATCCGTATGCCGCGAATCCTTATGGCAGCTCTTCTGGGCGGGGCCTTGTCCCTGTCCGGTTTCCTGCTGCAGACCTTCTTTGAGAATCCTATTGCAGGTCCCTTTGTTCTGGGTATTTCATCCGGTGCCAAGATGGTAGTTGCCCTGACTATGATCGTGGCTTTGGAACATTTTACATTTGTTTCTTCTTACACCTTGATCATAGCAGCCTTCATCGGTTCTCTGATCTCAACAGGCTTTATCCTGCTTCTGTCAGGTAAGCTTCGTCATATGGCCACCTTGCTGGTAGCCGGTATTATGATCGGTTACATCTGCTCAGCTATCACTGATTTTGTTGTCACCTTTGCAGAAGATTCCGATATCGTTAATCTTCACGGATGGTCTCTGGGCAGCTTCTCCGGCATGAGCTGGAGCAATGTCCAGGTAGCAGCTATTGTGGTTGCTGTTTCCTTTGCCCTGTGTGTCTTCATGTCAAAGCCCATCAGTGCTTTCCAGATGGGTGAAAACTATGCCAGAAGTATGGGCGTCAATGTTAAGGCATTTCGTGTGGCATTGATTCTCTTATCCAGTATCCTGTCTGCTACCGTTACGGCATTTGCAGGCCCCATCTCATTCGTTGGTATTGCCGTTCCCTTCCTGATCAAGCACAGTCTGAATACGGCCAAACCCTTGCTGGTTATTCCCGGTACTTTCTTTGGCGGCGCCGTTTTCTGTATGCTTTGTGACCTGATTGCCCGTACAGCTTTTGCTCCCACAGAGTTAAATATCAGTACCGTCACATCAGTCTTTGGTGCTCCTATCGTCATCTTTATGATGCTGCGTAAGAAAGGAGGCCGCTAATGAATGAAGACAAGATCTTTCTGAGTCTTAAAAATCTTAATGTTGGTTATGACGGCCATACCCTGATTCATGATATCTGCAGTGATATCCACAAGGGCGAGATCGTTACCCTGATCGGCCCCAACGGTGCCGGTAAGTCCACCATTTTAAAGAGTATCACCAGACAGCTTTCCATCATCAGCGGTCAGGTTGTGCTGGGAAATGATGACATCATTACCATGCCTTATCGTTTGCTGGCTACCCGTATGTCGGTAGTTCTGACTGAGCATCTGAAGGCAGAACTGATGACTTGCTACGATCTGGTAGCAACCGGTCGTTATCCCTACACCGGTCGTCTGGGTCTCCTGACTGACAAGGATAGAGAGATCATCGAAGAGGCTCTGGAACAGGTTCATATCAAGGAACTGGCTGACAAGGATTTCAATGCCATCAGTGACGGTCAGAAACAGCGTGTCCTCTTGGCACGTGCCATCTGTCAGGAACCGGAGATCATTATTCTGGATGAGCCTACATCCTATCTGGATGTCCATCATAAGCTGTCCCTCTTGTCCATCCTCCGTCGCATGGCCAAAGAGAAGAACATCACGGTTGTTATGTCTTTGCACGAGATCGATCTGGCCCAGAAGATATCTGACAAGATCATCTGTGTTAAAGGGGACCATCTCTTTGCCTACGGCCGTCCGGAAGACATCTTTATCAAGGACAGCATCCGTGAGCTTTATGATATCGATAACGGAAGCTTTGATCCTCTCTACGGCAGCATCGAATTGCCTGCCCCTAAAGGAGATCCTGAGGTCATGATCCTTTCCACTTCGGGAAATGGTATTCCCCTGTATCGTCTGTTTCAGAAGGCTGAGATTCCCTTCCACGCCGGTATCCTTTATGAAAATGATCTGGATCACCACCTGGCAAGAGATCTGGCTGCAGGCATTATCTCAGTGAAACCCTTTATGCCTATTTCGGAAAATGATCTGGATCAGGCTAGAAATGTTATGTCAACCGTCAAGGCTGTCATCAATGCCGGTATGGATATCGGTTCCATCAACGCTCCCATGGAAGAACTGCTGAAAGATGCAGAAGACAAGGGTATCTTGATGGATATTGAAAGCTATCTGAAGAAAAGAAGAGAGCAATAAGATGAATCTGAATCATACAGAAGATAAGCAGGAGAATCAGCCTGTAGTACGGACAATTTATCTGATCCGCCACGGTATCACGCCGGGCAACAGTGAAAAGAGATATGTAGGACGTACCGATGAAGGCTTGATGCTTTCAGAAGAGGAACGTCTGCCGGGTCTGTATCCTCAGGGAGAACTGGCTGGGGTAAAACATCTGGTGTGTTCTCCTATGAAACGCTGCCGTGAGACAGCAGCCATTCTCTTTCCGGGCATGGAACAGCTTCTGGTTGAAGATTTCAAGGAAATGGATTTTGGTGACTTCGAGTACAAGAATTATCAGGAACTGAAAGATGATCCTGCCTATCAGGCTTATCTGGATTCTATGGGAAGAACACCATTTCCCAATTCAGAACCCTTTGAAGACTTCAATGCCAGGGTCAGAAAGGCTTTCGAAGCTCTGGTACCTACCCTGGAAGATGAGACTGCCCTGGTGGTTCACGGAGGAACCATTATGGCTATTCTTTCAGGATACGGAGTGCCCCAGCAGGGTTACTTCGATTACATGATTAAAAACGGCTGTGGTTACTGCCTGAAGCTTCGGGTAAATGACAGAGGCCGGATCAGTCTGCACTATAAGAAGATGCAGAAGGATACCCAGGTCATTATGAACGAATAAGCATGAAAGAAGGCGTTGTTACTCTATGAAACTCTTGTTGATAGGCGGCAGTAAGTCCGGTAAGTCCCATCTGGCTCAAGACCTGACGGTTGGGTTGTCAGGTCAGGGACGGCACTTTTATATCGCCACCATGATCCCAAGAGATGATGAGGATCTGGAAAGGATCCGGCTTCATCTGCTGGATCGCTCCGGCATGGGTTTCGAAACCATCGAAGCAGGAAGAGGCGTCACCTCCGTGCTGGAGACAGATGGAGGCAGGGGAGCTTATCTGCTGGATAGTCTCACCGCTTTATATTCCAATGAGATGTTTCATGACGGTCAGGTGGATACAGAAGCAGCTCATCGCATGACATCAGACATGGAAGAGTTGATCCAGCATACGGAACACCTGGTTATGGTGGCAGACGATATTTATAAAGACGCCGTTTCATTCGATGATTTCACAGATGATTACCGCAAGGGACTAAGTGCTATCACCTGTCGTTGTGCCGCACTTAGCGATGTAGTCATAGAGATGACCGGTCGCAGCTGCGTCTTTCTGAAAGGAAATACTGACATGTTAGCAGAACATAATATCAAGATAGAAGAGCTGATTCCTGACCATAAGGATGGCTACCGTATTCGGGAGCTGGTGATAGGAGGCGCCTTCCAGGGCCAGTGTGATTATCTTAAGAATAAATATGATCTGACAGATGAGGATATCTGTTACTGCAGTAGTGAAGAGGAGCCGGATTTTACAAAGAAAGCTTTGGTGGATCTGGAAAATTACCTGCGTTTTTGTCTGGAAAATGACCATGAACCCAAAACAGACTTTTGCGACGGTTGTCTGATCGCCTGGAATGATGTCAGCTGCGGCGTAGTTCCGTTGGATCCCAAAGATCGGGCATTTCGGGAAATGGCCGGACGTTATCTCAGTCGTCTGGCACCGGATGCAGCCCTTATTACCAAAATGACAGCAGGCATTCCCGTCACACTTAAAGGATAAACGGAGTAATCCATGAGTATAGATTTAATACATTTCTTAGTGGCTCCCCTGGTGGGCTTAGGCTTGGATCTTGTGATTGGAGATCCTTTTGGTCGTTTCCATCCGGTATGTTGGATCGGAGCTCTGATCAGTTTTCTTGAAAAGCATCTTCTTAAAGCTAAGGATTCAGATAGCCGTAAACGACTTAACGGCACAATCTTAACGATTCTTGTGGTGCTGACCACAACCCTGATCACTGTATTGATCCTTATGGTAGCCCATATTATCAATCCCTGGCTTGGCTTTGTGGTGGATGTTCTGATCGCCTGGAGTCTGGTGGCTACCAAGAGCATGCAGAAGGCTGCCATGGATGTCTATCGTCCTCTTTCTGGTGGCGACGTTTTCAAGGGGCGTAAGAAAGTTGCCATGATCGTTGGCCGAGATACAGATAAGCTGGATGCCGAAGGCATCGCCAAGGCCTGTGTGGAATCTGTAGCTGAAAGCACATCTGACGGCATTATAGCCCCCCTCTTTTATCTGGGCCTTCTGGGTCCTGTAGGCATGATGATCTATAAGGCCTGCAATACCATGGACTCCATGATTGCTTACAAGAATGATAAGTATCGTACCTTTGGTACCTGTGCAGCCAAGCAGGATGATGTAGTGAACTTTGTCCCTTCAAGACTTAGCGCACTCTTAATGATTCTCTCAGCATTTGCCCTTAAGATGGATGGCCGTCATGCATTTGCCATTTTTAAGAGAGATCGCTTCAATCATGCCAGCCCCAACAGTGCCCAGACTGAAAGTGTCTGTGCCGGTGCCCTCCATGTCCGTCTGGCCGGAGATGCCATCTACTTTGGCAAAGTGGTCCACAAGCCCTATATCGGGGACAATGATCGCCCCATTGAAGTAGAGGATATCAAGCGTTCCATTAAGCTTATGTATGGGACCGCTTTGGGCGGTGCTTTGGTGATGCTGATTCTGCGCCTGGTAGTATATGCTTTGTTTATCTAAAATTCATGACATTGACCAGCTTTATCCTATAGGGCATTGTTTTTGAAATGGAGACAAAACAGCTTGTATGAAACAGCTGTTCAAAGTATCATAG
>JAGHUB010000052.1 GCA_018065025.1 Candidatus Equihabitans merdae | reverse complement strand
TGTTCTATTCCGGAAATCAAGGAGAAGCTTTTATCCGGCAGTGATGAAACCTTCTATACCTTCTACCGTCATCAGCAGGAAGAACTGATCCGTCAGGAAGCTGAGATTCACCAGAAGATCAATGCCATGGACCGGCTCATTCATCTCCTGCCCTTGATACAGGCTGTGGACGGACAAGGTGTGGTGGTGACCCCTATTGCCAGGCCAATCTTCTTCCAGGTTTCTCCTCTTCTGGATCCCGGTGACATCCGAGATGGTACAGCCATGCGCTATCATGCTCTGGCCCACTCTTTGTCCAGATATGAGCAGTTTCCTTTGGGAAATATTCTGAATGCCGGAAGTTTTTTGGAAGGTCATAACCATATCTCTCACGTCTTCACCTCGTGCGATGCCCCCAAACGAGGGGAAAATGCAGGAAATGCCGACAGGCCAAGGCGTAGCCGCAAAGCGGATACCTTCTGCGTGGCCAATCGAATCCTGGCTCTGGTCCACAAAGAAAGTCAGGGACCCATTGATCAGGCCTATGATCTGATCAGGGAATATGTCAGAGATAACAACTTAACCCTGCGTTCTGACCTATGTGTATTCTCCGTAGTCAATGCCATCGACCCGGCCGAGCAGAATCGCTATATGACATTTCTATTTGCGGCTGTTTGAGTAAGAAAGAATGCTTTCGCATTCTCTTGATGTCGTTCCGCGACACGACCCCCGATCACAGATTGGGGGGTAAATACAAAAAGCCTCACCGATTACCAAGATTAAAGCTTGATGACCAGTGAGGCTTTCTTGTTATATTTCATTGCATTGTTAAGCCATTTTTTGCTTACTTGTCTTGATTGTCGCGGCAATGGCACTGTTACACAGACCAAGGAAGGCTGAGATGATAAAGAGTGTTTCGATACCAAGGGTCTGCCAGATCCAGCCACCGAAGAGGGCGATAGCCAGTGTGATGACGTGGTTTACAGAGATACCTGTGGAAATGGTGGCACGCATTTCTTCCGTGCTGTCAGACAGATCCTGAACATAGACGTTGGAGGCCATGGAACACAGGGAAATGACTGAGTCCAGCACATAGTTGATGCAGCAGACAATCAATGCGATGTTGCGTGGGAACAGGTGATGGGCAAAGCCATAGAAGAAACAGACGATTAGCAGAAGCAAGGTGTCTGAAACCATGACGGCCTTGTAACCAACCTTGTCAATGATGCGGCCTACAAAGGGTGCGGCCAATGAACAACAGACTGCGGATACAGCCAGCAGAAAACTGATGGTGGCGGCATTGGCGCCATAAAACAGAATCAGTACATAGGGCCCAAAGGTAAAGAAGACCTGCTTTCTGGAACCATAGAAAACTTCCAGAATGTAGTACTTGGAGTATTTCTTTCTAAGGTAAATGCGGCGTCTGTTCTTGTCCTGTTCACTGGTACCGTAGACACGAAGAGCCAGCAGCATGGCAACTATCATGACAGCAGCGGCTACCATAAAGAAGTTTTTGTAGGCGATGCGACCTGAAAAGATTACCAGGCTGGCTGAAACGATAAGAAAACCAATGAGACTGCCAATTTCATCTACAGAAGAACGAATACCTAATGCAGCCCCGCCTTTGTCAGGTTTGGCATACTGGAGCATGATGCTGTTCTTCATACCAAGCTGAATGTGTTCACCAAGTGAATACATAAAGATGGCAGCAATGACCATGACTTTAATAGGTGGCAGGAATGAGATCATACATAAACCGATGATCATGACCACAGCACCGATCTTGTAGACAAATTCGGCTGAGAATTCTGCCAGAGCGGCAAAGATAATAATCAGAAGAACCCCCGGCAATTCACGGAAGAATTCTGTTACGCCTCGGTCAAACTCACCTACACCGACGATCTCGGCCAGGTAATTATCCAGGACACCCTTATAGATGCCGTAAGCTGTGGCCGTAAAAATGAAGGCCAGCAATATCTGCTTCCAGGGTACATCTTCCCGGAAGATTTCTTTAGCTTTAGAAAACATACAAATCCTTATAAACCAATCATCCAATGACATGGATGACTCAAAACACCAAAAATTATTTCACACGTTCAATGAGGCACACGGCCTGAGCTGCGATGCCTTCTCCGCTGCCGGTGAAGCCAAGACCTTCTTCAGTGGTGGCTTTCACGTGACAATCTTCTACAGGGATACCAAGCAGACGGGACATATTTTCCTGCATCTGACTGATATAGGGACGAAGCTTGGGACGCTGAGCGATGATGGTAGCATCGATATTACCGATCTGATAACCGGCTTCGGCCAACAGCTGGCCGCATTTTTTAAGAAGCAGACCTGAATCCGCGCCTTCGTAAGCGGGGTCATTATCCGGAAAATGCTGACCGATATCTCCCATAGCGGCTGCCCCCAGCATAGCATCCATAATGGCATGAAGCAGTACATCTGCATCGGAATGGCCAAGTAAGCCCTTCTCATAGGGAATATCCACACCACCAAGGATCAGCTTACGGCCTTCCACCAGGCGATGAACATCATATCCGGTTCCTATTCTAAACTGACTCATTTTATTTCCTCTTTTATGCCCTTATTACTTTCTTGCACAATTGCTTGCCTTGCCGGTCAGGATCTCCAGACCATGTTCCAGAGGACCAAAGAGGAATTCCAGATTCTCTTTGACAGCTTTGGGACTGCCGGGCAGATTGATGATCAGGGTCTGCTTACGGATACCTGCCGTAGCTCGGGACAGCATAGAGCGGTTAGTATACTTCATGCTGTTCATCCGCATGGCTTCCGGAATACCGGGAACGATGCGTTCTGTGATATCCATGGTTGCTTCAGGGGTAATGTCTCTGGGAGAAAAACCGGTACCGCCGGTGGTCAGGATCAGATCACTGATACCTTCATCACAGACCCGGGCCATTTCCTCTGACAGCATCTGACGTTCATCCGGCAGCATGATGGAGCCTACGATCTCATAGCCCTGTTCAAGGCACATTTCAGCGATCAGAGGACCGCTTTTATCTTCTCTCTCACCTCGGACACCGCTGTCTGAAGAGGTGATGATATATACACGCATTTTATTTTCCATATTCATAATCCTTCTCCCAAGATGTATCCACAGAACACCTGCTGAGGCAGCTGCATTTTCCACTTGAGATGATATTTTTATCCATAGCTTTTGCTCATATCAGCCTCCAATGGCATGCATGTTCAGGGTTTCATCATGGTCTTCTCTGGCTTTATTAAAATGATGACCCTTGGGCTTAATACGCATGACTTCAGAAAATGCTTGTGCGATGGCATTTTCATCGCCACCATTTCGAAGTATTTCTCTAAGATCTACGCCAAGGTCATACTGAAGACAGGCTTTTAAGAAGCCCTGTGATGTCAGGCGGACCCGGTTGCATCTGTCACAGAATTCATGGCTGACAGCAGGAATGAAACCGATCATGCCTTTGAAGCCGGGGATGGTCATGTAGGTGGCCGGTCCGGAACCGATGGCACGAGCATTTCCCTCAAAAGGTGTCAGAGGACCATAGGCTTCTTCCAGCTTTGACTTTACTTCAGACATAGGGATGAAATGATAACCTGCTTCATGCTCAAAGGCAGCCTTGCCAAGACCGATGGGCATCATTTCAATGAAGCGAACGTGAATGGGATAATCCTTGGCCAGAGATGCCACATCAATAAGCTTCTGTCTGGGAGAGCCTGTCAGCACGCAGTCGATTTTAATAGTCAGATCATCATAAGCCAGAGCAGCTTTCAGGCCTTCCATGGCTTTATCCAATGAGCCGATACGGGTGATCTCCTGATAAAAATCAGGATCCATGGTATCTAATGACATATTGATATGGGTAAGCCCGGCCTCATGGAGAGCTTCTATCTGGTCTGCCAATAAAAGGCCGTTGGTGGTAATAGCGATACGCTCAATACCTGGAATGTCACGGATCTGCTTGACCAGGGAAGGCAGACCCCGACGAACCAGAGGCTCGCCGCCTGTGAGACGCACGCTTCGAATGCCACATTCAGACAAGGCTTTCACCACTTTGAGGATCTCGTCGTAACTTAGGATACTCTCATGAGAAACACAATTGACCCCTTCTTCCGGCATGCAGTAGATACAGCGTTCATTGCAGCGGTCTGTCACCGAGATCCGCAGATAATCAATACTGCGGTTAAATGAGTCCTTCATGATCAACCCTCATCAAACAGGAAGACACCGCTCTTACCGCCGGTCTTCTTCACCAGGTGGATATCTTTCATTACCATACGTTTATCAATGGC
>JAGHUB010000304.1 GCA_018065025.1 Candidatus Equihabitans merdae | reverse complement strand
TAATACAGAAAATGGTGTCAGCGTTGAATGTGTAGGCGATCCGGTAGGTATCGTCAACAAAGACGGCAGTGCCCAGGTCAGTCAGACACTTATCCTCAATGGCTACACAGATCCGGCGGATATTCACACACTGACCCTTCGGGGCTGGGATCTGAATACGGATGCCGCCACTAACTTTGCCGATGGCCGGGACTACGTGGTCAGAGACTGTGTCATGGGTACCGAAGTAGTCATGCCCATTCCCGCTGTTGCCTCCGAAGAATTTGTCAGCATCAAGTCAGCAGATGGCATCAGTGTAGAGGACGTTACCATCAGCGATGGTGCTTTGCATTTCATCATGCCTGATGTTGATGTAACTTTGACACTGAACTACAAGCCCGTCATATACGGCCTGACAGTTGTCGTTAATAACATACCTGAGATGGGCTCGGATTTCCCGGCATATCAGGGGGCTGTGGTTGAAGTGGAAAATGACTGGGTTATCAGGGATGGTATTGAGGCCAAGTGGTCTGCTGATGGTCAGGACCATGTCAACACTGAGGAAAACTGCAAAGCTAATACCAGCTACGTGCTGACCCTTACCTTAGATGAGGAAAGTCTTGAAGGCGCCATGATCCTGAATGATCCGGATGACTGGTTTAATATGGAATGTGGTGAGACCGTGAAACTTACCGGTGCTGCCGAATTTTCTAAAGACCTGGTCCTTCGACTGGTAAATGAGTCAGGCCAGCCTCAGAAATATGCTTCAATGGATATGGTGAAGACCGACCAGGGTCTCCAGGTTCGCATCGTCTTCGAATCCACAGGAGCCATCTATGTGGAAGGCATAGAAGCACCTGCACCTGTCTATGTGTCTTACGGCAGTTCGGAAGCAGATATGATGGCGGCCTTGCCCAAGGTGGTTACCATCATAGCCCGTGATGGTTCCAGAGATAGCTTGCCCGTCAGCTGGGAAATCATGCCCGGTCAGGCTTCCCTCCAGGGTTACAGCCTGTCAGCTCACGGCATTTTAAAGGATGATCCACGCTATGTCCTGTATGGTTTTGAAGAAGTGGATTGTCAGATCATTGTAGGTCCCGCTCCCAGAGCAGAGGCCCCCAAGGGTCAGCTGACCATCGATGGCCTGGTAGTAGACCAGACAGCTTATGGCGACACCATTACCATCGGGGAAAATGGTGACTACTCCGTCAAATTAGCTCTGTCTGCGGCAAATGCCGACGGCATCAGATATGCCATCTATGAGACAGCAGCAAATGATGGTGGCTCCGATGAGAATGGTGATGCCGGTGAGATTGGTGGCGCTGACAGTAATGTCACCCCGGATATTGATTATACAGAACCCATCGAAATCGGCTGGGGTCACGATGCTGTCCTGGAAGAAGAGACCAAGGTGGTCACTGTCAAAACTTATGCTTATAAAGATGGCTGTCGAGACAGCGTATTGGCCGTCTTCACATACACCTTGACTGCCAAACACGGGGAAGATTCGGAACCTGAAAAATCAGGTATCGAACGTGTCTGGGGTCAGACCCGTTACGAGACAGCCATGGAAGCTGCCAAGTATCTGAGAGCCCTTTGCCAGAAAGAAGGCAGCAGCGGTACAGGCATTGGTTCCATCCTCGGCGGTGGAACAAGCGGCACAGGCGGAGACAAGTTCGCAACTGTAGTTCTCGCTTCCGGTCAGGCCTTCCCGGATGCCCTGTCCGGCGGCATGTTGGCCGGCATCAAGGATGCCCCTATGCTTCTTGGGGATCCGGGAGACACAGCAGCCTCCATCGCCAATGTTAAGTCACAGGTCAAGGATGGCGGCACAGTTTACTTGCTTGGCGGTACAGCCGCTGTTCCCGCAACAGTAGAAAGCACCCTTAAGAAAGATGGTTACAAGGTCATCCGCTTAAGCGGTGAAACCCGTTACGAAACCAATCTGGAGATTCTGGACGAGATCAACAAGACAAGAGCTATCGACACCCTGCTGCTTTGCAACGGTGCAAATTTCGCTGACAGCCTGTCAGCCGCCTCCTGCGGTCAGCCCATTTTCCTGGTAGGAGATGGTCTGGAGAAAGCTCAGACAGACTGGCTGAAAGCCCACAAGATCAAGATGATCTACGTCATCGGCGGCGGTGCAGCCGTTACCGACAGCGTGGTCAGCCAGGTATCAGAAGCCACAGCCTGTGATAAGACCAAGCGCCTCTACGGCGCCGATCGTTTCGAAACATCAGTGAAGGTAGCTGAAGAATTCTTCCGCGGCACCGTCAACACCGCTGTCATCGCCTACGCCTGGAACTTCCCGGACGGCTTAAGCGGCGCACCCCTGGCCTACAAGATGGGAGCTCCCATCCTGCTGCAGAAGACGGCAACCCCACCCCCAACGAATACATCAAAGCCCATAGCGTCAAACATCTGGTGGTTATGGGCGGCACCGCCAACATCTCCGATGCCGGTGCAGAAGCACTGCTGAAGTAAATATACGTCGCCCCCGGACAAAATCCGGGGGCGTCTTGCTTTTTTACTCTGGGCAGGTGGTAATACGTGAGTTATGTAAACTAAGTGTGCGTCCCGCGGGTATATATTGGCAAAACAAGCTTCGCGGAGCAAGTTTGACGCGGCTTAAGGCGGTATCTGGCCGTTTGGCGGTGGCCGCGCGGGTATATATGGCAAAAACAAGCTTCGGGGAGCCACATTGAAGCTGAATTGACGCGTCTTCAGGTGATCTCAGGCCGTTTGGTTGTGGCCGCGCGGGTATATAGCACCAAAACAAGCTTCCCAGATCCAGTTTGACGCGATGTAAGGCGGTATCTGGCCGTTTGGCGGTGGCCGCGCGGGTATATATGGCAAAAACA
>JAGHUB010000111.1 GCA_018065025.1 Candidatus Equihabitans merdae | reverse complement strand
AAAGCTGCCCCCTCTTCCAGTTCCTCACTGGTCATGGATGTTCCGACTCGTCCGCCGGAGGCTTTCAGCATAGCATTGCCAATGGCGCCTCCTACGATCAGAACATCTGCTTTATCCAGCAATGCGCCAATCTGCCTGACCTTAGCTAAGTCCGGCTTGCCGCACAATACAATGGTGAATGGATATGGCAGCATAGTCTGTCTCAACTCCATGCCGGTGTAATGGGGCGTTTACGAATGGGATTAACGTAAATTGCCTGAGTGGGACAATCCATGTGGCAGTTATAGCAACAATAGCAGTCATCCGGATACATGATGACCGGGCGCTTGGTCTCTTCATCAAAACGGATAACGTCCATGATGCAGGCATCGACACACTTGCCGCAGCCAACACACTTTTCTTCATCGATACGTTCAATAGACATGGTTTATTCCTCCTCCAGACGGTACTGCAGCATATATCTTTCTTCATAGGGCTGATCCAGATCACCCTGCCATTCCAGCGGAACATCCTCTGTGCTGAGGGCCATCTCAAGGTCTTCACCCTGCTTTGCGATGATCCACTTCATCCAGTTCTTATCATCACGTCTGGGATAATCTTCTCTGAAGAACCAGCCACGGGATTCCTTTCGCATAATAGCGGTCTTCAACATAACCTCTGCACCTACCATCATATTTCTCAGTTCATGATAGTTACGCAGATCGTGGAAATCCTTGGCATAAGTCTTGGGCATGAAATGGTCTCTGAAGAACTCAATCATAGTCAAGGCAGCCTGAAGACGATCTTCCTTCATGATCAGACGAACTTCATAGGGGAACAGAGTCTGCTGGATACGTGTCAGAACATGTTCAGTTGTGAAGCCGTGACCACGTTCAACAGCACCCAATGTAGCACGTTCATAACCACGAAGTTCCTCTTCTGTGATCTCAACCTGTTCCAGGTCACGAACATATTCTGCGGCATATTCACCGGCACGGTGACCTGTAACGGCTGCATGGCACATACCGCTGCCAAGAGTACCATATGTGGGACCTGTGAAATTGCTGCCGGCAGAGTCGCCTGCGGCGTAAAGACCGGGAACATTGGTCTCACACTTGGTGTTGATCTTCAAACCGCCCGGCCAGATATTTCCTGTAAATGCCATGTACTGTTCAAAACGATCATGGAAGATATCTACACCGGCACGATCCATCATAGTCAGCCAGGGACCTTCAGCTGTCTCATCATATTTCTTAAGGGCATCTTCGTAATTGGTGCGGTCATAGTTATAAGGTTCATGGAAAAGCGGACCATTTCCCTTATGAACTTCCAAAGGCCAATGAATATTGGTGGGCAGGTGAGCTGTATCATCCAGGAATTCTTCGCCCTTGCCGTTGGTGAAGCAGTCTTCTGTCAGACCAAGTTCAGCAACCGGACCATCGATAGTAACGGCGTCAACGTCTTTACATACCCACATACCGGAACCAAACTCCATACCGGTCAGTTCTGCACCGGCACGATAACCCATAGCTACACCGTCACCTGTGTTGCACTGAACACTGAAGTAACCCGGCTTGAATGTCAAGCTGCCGCAAGCCATGATACAGGCTTTGCATTCAAAGACATGAACTTGACCTGTACGTGTGTCAAAGCCAACAGCACCTGTGATGCGGCCGTCATTCTTGATCAGATCTGTCATCATGACACGGTCAATGATCTGAATGCCGATAGATTCAGCTTTACGTCTGGCATCCAGAAGTTTTTCACGCTTACCGAATTTAATAATAGCAGTGGACTTACGATACTTGGTACGCTGATGACGATAACGGAAAGGTTCTTCGCCCTCTTCCGGGAAACCGATCTCATCAGACAGAACAGCATTGCCGTAGGGATGATCATCACCCGGGAAACCTTCTGTACCGGGTTCTCTCAAATAGAAAGGCATGCCCCATGAAACCATGTCGCGATAGCGAGCATAACCTTCCTTCAGCAGGAGATCTACCCACTCCTGATTGTTGATATATTCACCGATATGAATAAACTGATCTCTCCAATCCTGAAGATTATCACCCCAATCTTCATTGAAAAGCATCATATCGCGGGCAAATGTGCTGTGTCCGCTGGTGCCACTATAGTTTTTTTCAACCATAATGACTTCTGCACCGGCTTCCCTTGCAGTAATACCTGCATGATAACCTGCAAGACCGCCACCGATAACCAGGACATCTGTTTTTAAAAGTTTGACTGCCATGTTTGTTTCCTTTCCTACATTACACAGAATCAACCCATATGACCATAGTCATACGGGCTGACTCGTATTATAGCATATTTAGATTAACAAATTGCTCAAAAGTGTTTGTTTAAGCAACTTCCTTCTGCTTAGTGCACAGGCTGATGATAATGTAAGCAACCAGTGAGCAAAGAGCGCCGCCGGCTTCGCCAAGAGGCAGCTGGATCACGCCAACCCAGTGCAGGATGTATGCGATAACACCAACAAATGAAGCAGCGATGGCACCCTGAGCAGTACCGCGCTTCCAATAAAGACCGCCAACGAAGGGTACAAAGCAGGCAGAACCGATGAAGGCTGTCAGTGAGCAAAGTGTACCGATGATATTTGTGGCAACCAGAGCAACCAGCAGAGCGCAGGCGGCTACAATGAAGCTGACCAGGTGTTCCCATTTTGCCAGTTTCTTGCTGTCGGCCTTGGGATTGATCATACCCTGATAGACATCATGCAGGCACATAGTTGAGATAGCTACCATGAAGGAGTCGATGGTTGACATGATAGCGGCCAGAACTGCAGCCATCATGACAGCGCCCAAAACTGCGGGTAATGTATTCATAGCAACTGTGAAGAAAACAGCATTTTCTGTGATGCCGTACTTGGCAGCACCATACATACCGATGAAAGCGGGCATAACGGCCAGCGGCAGCATCAGTAAGATTGAGAAGATCCAACCCTTAATGGTTGTCTGATAGTCTTTGGAAGAATTGATTCTCTGAACAGTACACTGGTCAGCGATAACAGCCATAGTGATGGAAACCAGCATAGCAAGGATGGGAGCAACACCACCGGGGAAGGCTGTGAAGTAAGTTTCCGGCAGATTTCCTGCGGCATATTCCACATTGATAAGATCCACAGCACCGCCACAAAGAAGGTAAATAGTTGTGATGATCAGACCAATGGTGATGATACCGATCTGTACAGCGGATGTCATGTAGGCGCCCCACAGACCTGACAGTGTTGAGTAAGCCAGAACAACCAGTGTCAGAATGATAACACCTGAAGTGCCGTTCAGACCAAGAGCTTCAAAGAGAGCCTTACCGGCCATCAGCTGAACACCGGCATTGCCAATCAGGCCGATGCAGGCAACGATGATAAACAGTGCAGCTGTGACGCTGTTGTTATATCTGTCTCTCAGAAAGTCTGATACAGAAATGAAACCTTTTTTGAAAACAGGCTTATTGATAAACAGTAAGATAAAAACATAGGACAGAGCACAGACAATGCCGTACCAGATGCCACTGATACCATTGGCAGCACCGTCAGCTGCACCACCAACTACGAAACCGTTACCGATGTGAGCACCGATAGCAGCACCCATAAACATCAGAACTGTAGTGCCCTTGTTAGCTGTGATCATCTTGTTGAAGTCGCCGCCAACCTTTTTGCTGCCGACCCAGCCGATACCAAGCATAACGGCAAAGTAGATCACCAGCACAACTAATAAAACTGTTGTATTCATATTTCCTCCTCGTGCGATAAAAAACGTGATCGCACACACTTTTTTTATAACGTATTAACGCATTAGGACTTTATCATGCTAATACATCATTTCGGAAAAGTAAAGGATTTTTTAACCATAGGAAGATAATATAAGTCTATGAGGTACGTTCGCCAAATGTCTGCCAGTGTGCAAGCACCCGCAGCCACTTGGCTCATCGTATACACAAAAAATGCCCGGCAGATTTCTCTACCGGGCATTTATCAGCTAAAAAGATTGGATTATTTTCTGACCAGAACTTTTTCTGCAGCAGCGACGATGTCAGCAGCCAGCAGGTTGTATTCTTCTGCCAGGAAAGCCTGAGCACCAACCTGACCGAAACGATCCTGAACACCAACCATCTCGATAGGTGTGGGAGCGTTCTTAGCCAGAACGTTAGCAATAGCGGAACCGAGACCTGTACCGACCTGGTGGTTTTCGCAAGTAACGATAGCGCCTGTTTCCTTAGCGGCTTTGATGATCAGTTCTTCATCCAGGGGCTTCCATGTGTGCATATCGATAACTCTGGCGGAGATACCCTTAGCGGCCAGTGCTTCTTCAGCCTTCAGAGCTTCGTCAACCATGATACCGGAAGCGATCAGAGTAACATCAGCACCATCTTTCAGTGTGATACCTTTACCGATTTCGAATTCGGAGCCATCACCGTAGATAGTCTTAACTGTCTTACGAACTAATCTCATGTAAGCGATGCCGTCTGCAGCAGCGATCTGTTTTGTCAGAGCATATGTTGCAGCATAGTCAGCGGGATCGATAACAACAGCACCGGGGATGTTCATGTACAGACCGCAATCTTCGAAGGGCATGTGTGTACCACCGTTGTAAGCAGCTGTAACACCCGGGTCAGAACCGATAACGTTAACATTCAGACCTGAATAAGCGCAAGCCAGGAAAGCCTGGTCGAAAGCACGACGAGAAACGAAGATACCGAATGAATGAACAAACGGGATCATGCCTGTAGCAGCCATACCACCGGCAACAGCCATAGCGTTCTGTTCAGCGATACCTGCATTGTATGTACGATCCGGGAATTCCTTCAGCAGTTTACCTGTGTTGATGCAGTTCATAAGGTCGCAGTCGATATGGCAGACCTTGCTGTTCTCACGCATCATCTCCTGCATGGCAGCAACGTAAGCATCACGGTTGGCACGTTTGTCGGATTCGTGATTGGCAATTAATGTAAAACTCATCCTCTTATCCTCCTATCAATTCTGTGCCTTAACGGCTTCATAACTTTCTTCGCAGGCCTTGATGCCTTCTTCCCACTGTTCCTTAGTGGGCTGTGAGGAATGAGCACCTGTGGGTTCAGCAAAGATAGCGCCTTTGCCCTTGACAGTGTTAAGGATCAGAGCAGTGGGCATACCCTTTGTTTCGATAGCAGAAGCAACAGCATCATAGATCTGTTCAACATCATTACCATCTTCAACTTCAATGACGTTCCAACCGAAAGCATCGAACTTAGCGCCGATACCTTTACCATGGCTCATGATGTCTGCAACAGGACCGTCCAGCTGACGCTTGTTGTTGTCAACCAGGCATACCAGATTATCCAGTTTGTAGTGAGCAGCGAACTGAGCAGCTTCCCATACGGAACCTTCATCAGCTTCACCATCACCGATAGCTACATAAACACGGCTGGGCTGACCCTGAACCTTCAGACCAAGAGCAGCACCAACAGCTTCGCCGATACCCTGACCAAGAGAACCTGTTGTCAGATCGACACCCGGTGTCTTTGTTCTGTCTGTATGAGACGGGAAGTTTGTATGAGGTGTATTCAGCTTATAGGCTTCTTCGATGGGATAGTAACCCATGATACCCAGTGTAGCGTACATAACGGGGCCGGCATGACCTTTGGACATAACGAACCAGTCACGATCTTCCTTCTGCGGGTTCTTGGGATCGATATTCATGTAAGCACCATAGAGAACAGCCATAGCATCTGCCATAGACATAGAACCACCTACATGACCAAAGCCAAGAGAACCAATTGTCTTCATAGTCTCCAGACGGATCTGAGCCGCCAGAACACGAAGCTCATGCATTTTTTCCTGTTTTGACATCATTGACCTCCTAACAAACACAATGATTTTTATTATTAATTATAGCATCTGATCAACACCCCTCTGGGATCATCTGCTATGTATTAACACCACTTAATATTGTACACCCTCAGGCAGTACTTTTTCTATAGTAACCGCTAAAGAACCGGGACCAATATGAACGGCAATAGAAATGGGCAGGGCATCGATACGAATATCGTAGCCCGGGAATGCTGCCTCCAGTTCCTTCTTGAAAGCCTCTGCCTCGGCCTGATTGTCTGTATGAGCGATACCCAGCCAGCAATTGGGCTTGCCATCTGCTGAGACACCAAAAGATGCCACATCCTTCTTGGCCTGTTCCAGCATAATACTCTTGGCCTTCTTGATCCCACGGCACTTGGCAAATGCATCCAGCTTTTCACCATTGATCTGAAGGACAGGCTTCAGATTCAGGACACTGGCAATAGCTGCAGCTGCCGGAGTAACACGGCCGCCCTTCTTAAGATAAGTCATGGTATCTACCATAATATAAATATGAGAATCAAAACGAGTCTCTTCCAATTTTTCTTTAATGGCTTTGGCACGCATACCGTGATCAGCCATAAACTTGGCATTGATGGCTGACTGACGCTGGGTCAGTGAAATGCGCTGGTTATTGACGACCTGAACCTTGCCGTCATATTCATCATCATACATATCTGCACTGGCGCAGCTGCCTGACAGACCGCTTGACATGGGAATGTGGACGATCTCATCATATTCCCGAAGAACCTTATTCCAGAGATCAGTTACTTCCTGAAATGCCGGCTGAGATGTCATGATCTCAGAGCCACCAACCTGTTTTTTAAAAAATGTCTCATGATCCATGTCTACATGTTCATGATAAACTTTGCCATTTACGATAAAGGGCATAGACAGCAAAATGATGCCATGTTCTTTGGCATCAGCAGGTGTCATGCCGCTGTTAGAATCTACAATAATAGCTGTCTTCATAAAACCTCCAAAGACACAAAAATACTTTTAAGTATTCTAGCATATCCCACCCTAAGGGAAAAGGGGCTGTATTGTGACATTCAATCCCTTGTATTAGACCTGTGAAACAGCCGTGTTTTATTCACTGAGATTAAACATGGTGTCCAGCACCTGGTCTTCTGTTATAGCCCCAAAGAAACGAGACAGCTCATAATGGCTCATGACTTCTGCCACATCCTCTCGACGGAAGCGGCAGCCCTTCAGGGCTTCTGTCAATTCTTCCAGGGAATCCAATGACAGGAAGTCCCCATAGAAAATGATGTCCTCAATGCAGCCTGACTGAATGGTCATGCGCGGTTCAATGATACCACCAGGGAAGCGACGCTTATTGGTAATACCATAAGATTTGGTCCGGCCGTAGTTCCATTCATAGGTGCGATACTTGTCGTCACTGAGTTTTTGCACCTCAGCCAGCTCTTCTTGGGACAGCTGTGTGGTTTCTGCTTCATCTCCCACCAGAGAACGGCGGATGCTTTCTTTAAATTCCAGGATGGTCATGTCTTTCTTCAGCATGGGACGAATATTGCCCACACGGCTGCGGACTGACTGAACTGCCTTGGTCTGGAATTTCAGAGGATCTACCTTCAAAGCGTCAGCTACTACTGTCAGATCAGCATCGAAAAGCA
>JAGHUB010000065.1 GCA_018065025.1 Candidatus Equihabitans merdae | reverse complement strand
GTTTTGATCGTCTTCAGGAAATGGGCGTATTCCTTAGGTGTCATAGCGGATGTAGGCTCGTCCAGGATAACGACTTTAGCCTTACCGACCAGACAACGGCTGATCTCAGTGAAGAACTTTTCACCGATACCGATGTTGCTGACTTTAGTTCTGACATTAACGTCCAGATCCAGATCCTTCATCATAACAGCAGCTTCTTGATAGATCGTTTTCTGATCAACGAAGACGCCGTTCATCTTTTCCTGTCCCAGGAAAATGTTGTCAGCGATTGAAAGATCCGGTGCCAGAGACAGTTCCTGATAGATACACTGAATACCGTTAGCTTTGGAATCGACAGGGTTATGAATTTCAACTTCTTTGCCTTCGATGAAGATCTTTCCGCTATCCTTAGTGTAGGCGCCTGACAGAATCTTGATCAATGTAGACTTACCGGCACCGTTAGCACCCATCAGGGCATGAATCTCGCCCTTGCGCAGTTCAAAGTTTACATTGTTCAGGACTGTGACGCCGGAAAAGCTCTTGCAGATGTTTTCCAGTTTAACTGCTAGTTCCAAACTTTCTCTCCTCCACAATACTCTTTAGATAAACAAAAAAACGCTCCACGAATAAACGTGAAGCGTTCTTGACCTCATTATCAAAATGAACAAAACATCAGCCGTGAATGCTTTGCCTACGTATTAAATTACCAAAAATAAATATATACGAATCCGTATTTATTGTCAAGTTGCTATGTGATAAATAAGAATTATTGATAATTATACTTTTAAACTTGCCAATTCAAGGGAAGCTGTAGGAATCGAAATCTCTGCTTTTGTGCCATGATCTCTGCTGAAGCGCAGGGTGCCCTTCAATTCGGAGACAGCAGACTGGATAATAGAGAGACCAACGCTGCTGCTCTTCATGATATCGTAGCCTTCCGGCAGACCGCAGCCATTATCGTGAACCACCAGGTGAATCTGATTATCCCTCTTGAGGCAATGGATGGTGATGCATCTGTCAGAAGATTCTGAGAAAGCATGCTTGATACTGTTGGTAACCAGTTCATTGATCAGAAGGGCGATGCTGGTGGCCAGATTATAAGGAAGGGCCACATAATCAGCCTTAACATCAAAGCGTATGCCTTGATTGATGTAGATCTGAACGATCTTTTCCACGATGGATTTTATCGTGATATAACTCTGGGTCTTCTCCTTAGCGATGAGATCGTGAACAACGGCCATACTCTTGATGCGGTTGACAACGGCGTCTATATATCTGGAAATATCACTGCCTTCATTGAAGGCGGTGGCTTCCTGCATATAGAGGAGGTTAATGATGGTCTGGAGATTATTCTTGATACGGTGATGACTCTCCTGCAGCAGCATGGATCGACCCAGCAGGCGTGAAGTTTCAATAGACAGAGAAATCTCCTTGGCCAGAGACAGAGCCAGAATTTCATCGGTTCGGTCTTCAGGTCGCTTTTCATTGTAGCCTACGGCCAGTAAGCCCATGTCCAGGGACTCAATGATAACAGGCACCAGAAGGACAGAATCAGGCTGACGACTATTTTGAAAATGTTCTGAATAACCCATATCGGTAGCATGGAGTCTGGAGATGCCTGTGTTAGAGTGAAGGATATTTCGGATAAAATCCGGCTGCAGCATCATTCTGCCTTCATTTTCCTCTGAGGAAATGCTGATCAGATCCTGCTCAGAGCTTAAATAGATGTTGCAGAAATTGGCTTTCAGGATGGATTTGATGTTGTAGGCCAGGGTCTGCAAAACATTTCCCAATTCATATGAAGAGAAAGAAATGTTGCGGATCTGGACCATGGATTCAAATGTATCCAGGTATTGTTTATTCTCTACGTTGTCCATCATGGTCCAACCGGAAAGAATCTCGAACATTTTCTGAGGACTGTTGTAGATCTCACTGATCTCATAGGTCTTCTGAAATGTTTTTTGATTCATGATGGTGATGCGATCCGCCAGACGCAGGGCATCGTCAACAGAAGAGGTAAGAAAGAGCAGGGATTTGCCTTTTTCTTTATAGGTATTCAGCAGGCGGTTCAGTTTAAAGAGATTGTCGGCACTGAAACGAAGAACTGATTCGTGAACAATGGCCAGATGGTTCTTGCCAAGAAGAAAGCGGAAGAACTCCACGATTTTTTTCTCTTCGGCGGTCAGAGATTCTATGGGAGCGTTCAAAGAAATGTCAAAGCCCGCGTCTTCGAAAGCCTTCTGACATTGCTGACGCAGTCGATCTTTCTGATAACGGAGAGAAAAGCGGTGTTCAAAATAGATATTATCCAGAACGCTGAAACCTTCGTAGAGGAGGTTTTCCTGCAGGATATAGGTGATCTTATTACGGGCTTTAAAAAAATCAACGTGTTTCATGACCTTGCTGTCGAAGAGGATATCTCCCGTGCCGTGACAGGTAGGGTCACCGCGGAAAGCACTGAGCAAAAGGTCAAGGCTATAAGTATTGGTGCTGATAATAGCGTGGGTCTCCCCACGCTTCATAGAAAAAGATGATTTATCCAGAAAAACCAGGTTGTGGTCATCTTTTAAGGTCACATTATTCAGTTCCAGAATGTTGTTTTCATTCATATGAATTAAAGCATCCTCTCAGCGATGATGATTCCTTTAGCAGCCTCAGCCAGTTTAAGATTATTGTCACGAGCCTTCTTCTGAAGTGCCCTCATGGCATCAGCTTCTTTCAATCCGAAACGATCCATGAGAATACCTTTGGCACGATCCACAAGTTTGCGGTCTTCCAGAGCTTTGATGGCTTTGTCTGTTTCCATCTGGAGACGGGAGAATTCCTTGAAACGCTCTGAAGCCACACCGATAGCGCTGATCAGATCATAGCGGTCGATGGGCTTCTGAAGATAACCATAGACACCGGCTCTGTTGGCACGGGCAATCAAGTCATCGTCACAGTAAGCGGTCACAATAATACAGGGAATCTTACGAAGCTCATTGATCTTTTCAACCACAGTGATGCCGTCGAAGGTAGGAATATTGATATCCACGATAGCCAGATCCACATGATCGGC
>JAGHUB010000250.1 GCA_018065025.1 Candidatus Equihabitans merdae | reverse complement strand
GATGAAAAAAGGACAAGCCCTTGAGTGGACTTGTCCTTTTCTTATGCCATTTTAATGTAAGCTATTATTTAGCCCTGAACGAAGTTGATGACGATGCCGTCGTAATCAAGAGTGGCGTTGGAGCCATCGACAACAAAGTCGAACTCGCCTTCAACATTGAAGCCGTTATCTGTGGGTGACCATTTGCCGGATTCTTCATCGCCGCTGACCTTGACGGTGCATTTGCCGGTATCCTCCAGGACAAAGATAAAGCCGCCCGGGAAGAGTTCTTCGATTTCTACGGAAATGTTGTAATCACTGTAGTCAGCAGTGGTAGCTGTCCATGTACCTACGCAGGGGTTGTCGGCGTATTTTGCTTTGCCGCAGGCTGTCATGATGAAGCAGAGAATCAAAATAGCAATCAATGCAAGACTTTTCTTTTTCATGTTCGGTATCCTCCATATTGGGTTCTGATATCAATAGTAAAGAACAGATCAGGATGTTCTGTTTGGCTTTTATTCTAACAGGATTACTTGACAAAAGGAAGTCCCTTCTCTAGACTTAACCCTATGGGTTTACTTAAAGAATTAGATGAAGCATATGTGATTTACAAGGAACGAGATCCGGCTATCAGGACTCGTTTCGATGTTTTGTTATACCCCTGTTTTTGGGCTATCAGAGCCTACCGCAAAGCTCATAAGCACTGGGAGAAGGGCCATTATTTCCGGGCCAGACAGATCTCTCAGAGAGCAGCCAGAAAGACGGGAATCGAGATCCATCCCGGGGCAACCATCGGCAAGGGCTTGTTCATTGACCATGGTACCGGTGTGGTTATCGGTGAAACAACAGTCATCGGAGATGACGTTACACTGTATCAGGGCGTTACATTAGGTGGTACCGGTAAGGAGAAAGGCAAGCGTCATCCCACCATTGGTAACGGTGTTATGGTATCCTCCGGTGCTAAACTCCTTGGTTCATTTACCGTAGGAGACAATGCCAAGATCGGTGCCGGTTCTGTTGTTCTGGAGTCCGTTCCCGAGGATTGTACCGTTGTCGGTATTCCCGGCCGCGTCGTTCGTATGAAGAACCGCAAGGTCCATAAAGAAGACCTGGATCACGGCGATATGCCTGACCCGATCCTGGAAGATATGAAGGTACTTCAGAGAGCCAATACTGAGCTCATCAACCGCCTGATTCAGCTGGAAGGCGAAGTTCGCAACCTTAAGAAGGAACAGGGTGAAGCACCTGTAGAAGAGGATAAGCAGGAGATCCAGGGAGCTTTCATGGAAGATCGTCCCTACATCGAAATTAAGAACTGCCTCTTTGAAAATGAAGTCAATACCATAGAGTATTTTATTTAAAATGGAGTCGAATCATGAAAATTTTTAACACATTATCCATGCGCAAAGAAGAATTCGTGCCCATCGAGCCGGGCAAGATCAGAATGTATGTCTGCGGTCCTACCGTATACAACCTGATCCACATCGGCAATGCCCGTCCCATGATCGTATTCGATACCGCACGTCGTTATTTTGAATATAAAGGTTATGAAGTTAACTACGTCTCAAACTTCACAGACGTAGATGACAAGATCATTAAGGCCGCTATCGAAGAAGGTGTTGATTCTTCAGTTATCTCTGAACGTTATATCGAAGAGTGCAAGAAGGATATGGCAGCTATGAACGTTCGTCCGGCTACCACTCATCCCCTGGCCACTAAGGAAATCGGCGGCATGATCAAGATGATCAAGACTCTGGTAGACAAGGGTTATGCCTATGAGAAGAACGGCACAGTTTACTTCCGTACCAGAAAGTTCGATCAGTACGGCAAGCTGTCCCACAAGAACATCGAAGATCTTGAGAGCGGCCATAGAAAAGAAAAAGAAGCCATCAAGGTTACCGGTGAGGATCAGAAGGAAGACAATCTTGACTTTGTTCTGTGGAAACCCAAGAAGGAAGGCGAACCGGCCTGGGGTTCACCCTGGTGCCAGGGCCGTCCGGGTTGGCATATCGAATGCTCCGTTATGGCTAAGCGTTATCTGGGTGACCAGATCGACATTCATGCCGGCGGCGTAGACCTGATCTTCCCCCATCATGAAAATGAAATTGCTCAGTCCGAATGCTGCAACGGCGTTGAATTCTCCAGATACTGGATGCACAATGCTTTCCTTAACATCAACGGTACAAAGATGAGTAAGTCTCTGGGCAACTTCTTCACCGTTCGTGATATTGCTGCTCATTACAATCTGCAGGTTCTGCGTTTCCTTATGCTGAGTGCCCATTATCGCACACCCCTCAACTTCTCAGATGAACTGATGGAAGTTGCCAAGAATTCTCTGGAACGTATCACCAATGCAGCCGGTCGTCTTCGTGATCTGATCGCCAAGGCTTCCGGTGAAGAGATGGATGCTTCCGAAGCCGCTAAGGTTGAGGCTGTCAAGGGCTACATCGCTTCCTTCGAAGCTCATATGGATGACGATATCAATACAGCTGATGCTATCTCCGATATCTTCGATCTGGTTAAGTACGTCAACATCAACTGTGACGAAGCTTCTACCAAGGCTTTCGTAACTTATGCTCACGACACTATGGTCAAGCTGTGTGACGTTCTGGGTCTCTTCGCAGATGTAGAAGAAGAGGAAGTTGACGAAGAAGTTGAAGCTCTCATCGCTGAACGTCAGGCCGCCAGAAAGGCCAAGAACTTCGCCAGAGCTGATGAGATCCGTGATCAGCTGGCCGCACAGGGTATTGAATTGATAGATACCAAGGATGGCGTCAAGTGGAAAAGGAAATAATTTTAACCATAGCACCCCTCACTCTGGCTTATCTGGGGGATGCGGTTTATGAGTTAGAAATCAGGGAACGGCTTGTGATGTCAGATCACAGCCGTCCTTCTGCGCTTAACAGACATGCGTCTCGTCTGGTATCAGCCAAGGGTCAGTCCGCTATGGTGGCGGCCATTGAACCCATGCTGACAGAAGAAGAGGCTTCCGTCTATCGTCGGGGCCGTAATGCTAAGTCCCCTACATCAGCCAAGAATCAGTCCATCCAGGACTATCGTCGGGCTACCGGCTTTGAAGCTTTGATGGGTTATCTGCACCTGGCCGGTCAGAAAGAGCGCATGAATGAACTGATCGAAGCCGGACTGGCAGTGGTGGATCCCAAAGCTGCCGGTAGGAAAATGTGTGATGCCGATGTTAAAGAAGTATTGCCTCAGGCATCCGAAGAATAACATGAATAGTTTACATAATATGGAGGAATAATGGGTAAGGATTTCAAGGATAAAGATGCCGATATGCTGAAGATCGAAGGCCGTCAGGCTGTCAGAGAAGCATTCCGTGCCGGTCGTTCTATCGATCGACTTCTGGTTCAGGAAAATGTTTTCGATGGTCCGGTAAAGGCCATCATTCGTCAAGCCAAAGAGGCTCACGTGGTCATCAACTATCTGCCTAAAGAGAAGATGGATGCCACATCAGAGTCTGGTCGTCACCAGGGCGTCATCGCTTTGGCAGCTGCCGCAGACTATGCCTCACTGGATGATATTTTGAATCGTGCCGCCGAAAAAGGTGAGCCCCCCTTCATCATTCTCCTGGACAGCATCGAAGATCCCCATAACCTGGGTGCCCTCATTCGTACCGCCGAAGTTGCCGGTGCTCACGGTATCGTCATCACCAAGCATCATGCTTCGGGCCTGACATCCACCGTTATGCGTACTTCTGCCGGTGCCCTCAATTACATGCCCATCTGCAAAGTAACCAACCTGACCAAAGCTATCGAAGAACTTAAGCAGAAAGGTGTCTGGTTTGTCTGTGCCGATATGGATGGTGAAACCATGTATGACCTGAATCTGACAGGTTCCATGGGTGTTGTTGTTGGCAATGAAGGCAGCGGTGTCAGCCGTCTGGTTCGGGAGTCCTGCGATTATGTGGCATCTGTTCCCATGTTTGGTCAGATCAAATCCCTCAACGCATCTGTTGCCGGCGGCATCCTCATGTATGAGATCGTTCGTCAGAGAATGAAATAATGAATTTGCTTTACGGAGACGTCATCTGATCGTCTCCGTCTTTTCATGATGAATGTGACATTTGCAGCACAAGAATCTGAGAGGAGAAATATGCAGGAAGAGAAGAAAAATCTGAGTGATGAACAACTGGCAGAGCATTTCCAGATGGGAGATGCGGAAGCTCAGGATGTTCTGATGGATCGCTATAAATACTATGTCCGGTCCCTGGCTCATGCCCGCTTTCTGGTAGGAGGCGAGACAGATGATCTGATACAGGAAGGCATGATCGGTCTCATGAAGGCCCTCCGGGATTATCGTTCAGATAAGGGTGCCTCCTTCAAGACCTTCGCAACCATGTGTATCGTTCGTCAGCAGACGACAGCTATCGAGAATGCTTCCAGACAGAAGAACAAGCCCTTGAATGATTCGGTTTCATTGAGTGGTGAAGAACTGGAGACAGCCCTTTTCTATATGCGTCATCCCTCACCGGAAGACATTCTGCTGGATAAGGAGTCAGAGAAGGAGC
>JAGHUB010000067.1 GCA_018065025.1 Candidatus Equihabitans merdae | reverse complement strand
ATTTTCTGCGAGAGACGCAATATGTTGGTCGCAGATAAGCAATCGCAATTTTTTGCGATTGCTGTGGAGAACTGTTATAATATCTCCAGGGATTTAATGTGATATAGAGGGGAGCAATGTTATGGCTGTATCTTATGAAAAAATGAGTAGAGTACTTATAGAGAAGAATATGACAATGGTTGAACTTCGCAAAAGGGCGGATATAGCACCTAATACCATGACAAAGATTCGCAAAAATGAAGATGTCTCTCTGAATGTGTTAGGTAGAATTTGTCAAATCTTAGGAAGTGACTTTGGAGATATCATGGAATATATACCAGAACAGGAAGAGGCATAACAGTTATGAGTGTAGTTGATATTAAATCTATAATTGGGGAGACGACAGAATACGACAAGAAAGTTGCGCTTGAAGTGAAGAAACCAAAAAGCTGGTGTAAGAGTGTTAGCGCATTTGCGAATGGTATAGGTGGATCGCTTATTTTTGGGATTTCTAATGATGGAGAAGTAATCGGTTTAAAGGATGCAGAACATGATGCTGAAATCATTAGTGAGCAGATAAAAACAAGATTAAATCCGATACCAAACTTTAATCTGCGATTTCATCGGGAAATGGACAAGACACTGGTTATTTTGGATGTATATGCGGGAGAGCTGACACCGTATTATTACGATGCTGATGGTATGTTGACAGCGTTTCATCGTGTGGGAAATGAAAGTGTGCCTGTGACACCGGCAAAGTTACAAGAACTTGTTTTGAAGGGGAGTGTTTCCTCATATGATTGCTTAAAGTCGAAATATGATTTTGAAAATATGTCATTTACAAAGTTGAAAGCAACGTACAAGCAACGAACAGGTAATAAATTTGAGGATTCAGATTTTGAGTCTTTTGGTATAACTGATGAGAACGGGGAGCTTACAAACGCAGGAGCATTACTGGCAGATGAGTCACCAATCCATCACTCAAGGTTGTTTTGTACGAGATGGAATGGGTTAGATAAAGCACCGGGAGCTATTGATGCAATAGATGATAAAGAGTATACAGGTGGACTCGTAAATTTGTTGCAGGCAGGGATGGAGTTTGTTGCTAACAATTCGAAAAAAGCTTGGAAGAAGACTGGAAATAGCAGAAAGGAAATGCCGGACTATCCAGAAAGAGCTGTTTTGGAAGGCATTGTTAATGCGCTTATTCATCGAAACTACTTGGAATTAGGTAGTGAAGTGCATATAGATATGTTTGACGATCGGTTGGAGATTTATTCTCCGGGAGGAATGTGTGATGGAACAAGAGTTCAGGATCGAGATTTGATGAGGGTGCCTTCAAGGCGCAGAAATCCAGTTATAGCGGATATATTCAATCGCTTGAAATATATGGATCGTAGAGGTAGCGGGTTTAAGAAAATTTTGAGTGACTATAGAAGTCAAGAATCCTATTCACCTAAGTTAGAGCCAGAATTCTATTCGGATAACGATTCATTTATGCTTGTGCTGAAAAATATTGCTTATGTAGCGGAAGAAAGTTTGGTTAGAGTAACGAAAAGAAAGAAACTGCATGAGCATGCGAAGAACATAGAAGAATATTTGAAATCGAATAATGGCGCGAAATCAGGTGATATCGCTAAATTCATAGGATTAAGTGCCGATCGTACGAGAGTAATTCTTCAAAAGATGGACAATGTTTCTGCAATTGGAGAATATAAGGATAGGAGATATTGGCTTAAAGATCAATCGCTTGAAAAATAACAAGCAATAAAAACAAGCGATAGAAACCCTATGATTGGCTTATATACTGAAAAAATGCTTAATCGCTTGAAAAATAACAAGCAATAAAAACAAGCGATTAAGTATAAGTCATTTATTATTAAAAAGAATCTGAGGGGAGATGAAAGAACGTATACAACCAAATATTTGCCAGAGAAAGTGGCTTTCTCCGGAGTGGAAAAACATAGTATTGTATCTGTGGGCAGTTATGGTCAGCTTAAAGATAGAGTAAATAGATATTACTTTGAGGCCGGACTGGATTCAATGATGGAAACATTGGAACCACAAGTGGTTCTTGTATATGGTAAACTGCCTGATGAAATAAAGCGGAAATACCCAAAGAAAAATTTTAAAGAGTATTTGGATTGGTCTCGAAGCTACAATCTAGTCATTAATAATGGTGGACGTAATCAAGTGCCTGTGCCGTGGAATGATAATACAGGTTTATACAGAGATTTAGGTGCAAGGTTAAGGAGGAAAAAGAAATAATGACCAAATACGAGTTATTTTGTATGATATTCTTAACATTTGATGCCGATTGGAGTGAAACTCATAATGAAGAATTAAGGGAGTATTTGAGCGATGCGAATCCCTTTTTGTTTCAAGGGGAGTGTTCTGCCGATCCGGCAGTATATACAACTTTCTGCAAATTTATAGGTGAAACTAAGATTACAGAAGCGACAAGCTATGAATTAGCTCAAAAATATGTTGATTCATTGAACAATACTGCGTTATCAGACTCTTTTGGAACATTGGATAGCGCTCAATGGTTTGACGTATTACCAGAGTTGTTAAATGAGCTTAGAAAATAAATAATGCGATTAAAAATCCGTCAGGGAGTATTTTAATGTTTGAAGAGAAGAAACAGATCGTGCCTCACCAGCATTCAACAGAGGCCCACAATCTGACTGAATTAAAAAGAGAACTGGATAATCAGGAGAACTTTGACGTGGTTTCCAACGTCTTCAAACAGTTGGATGACAGCACCCGTCTCAAGATCTTCTGGTTGCTGTGCCACTGCGAGATGTGCGTCATCAACATCGCCGCCATGATGAACATGTCCGGTCCGGCTGTGTCCCACCATCTGTCCCGCCTCAAGAACACCGGCCTCATCACCAGCCGTCGAAGCGGCAAGGAAGTGTATTACAAGGCAGCCAGAACCCCTGAGGCCCAGCTGCTTCACTTGACCATAGAAAATATTATGGACATCACCTGTCCTGATTGAGATGAACATGGTAAAATGAAAGGCGACTCTGTGAGTCGTCTTTTTTGAAGAAAGTTTAAGGAGAAATATCATGAGCAAAGTTTTACTGATCAACGGCAGCCCCCATGAACATGGATGCACTTATACAGCTTTAAAAGAAGTGGCCGACACCCTCAACAAGCTTGGTGTTGACACTGAGATTTATCACCTTGGCGCTAAGCCCCTGCAGCCCTGCACAGCCTGCGGTGCCTGCAAGAATCTTGGCGAATGTGTCTTTAAAGATGATCCGGTCAATGAAATCGGTGCCCGTCTGGATGAGTTCCAGGGTATCATCGTAGGTTCTCCGGTTTATTACGGTGGTCCTTCAGGTGCCATCTGCACATTCATGGATCGTTTCTGCTACACATACGGTATCAGCAAATGCGCCGGCAAGCTGGCCGCCTCTGTTGTATCCTGCCGCCGCGGTGGTGCCACCAGCGCTTTCGAACGCCTGAATCAGTATTTTGCTATGCTGAATATGCCCATCGTTCCTTCACAGTACTGGAACCAGATCCACGGCAACACACCGGAAGAAGCCCTTCAGGATATCGAGGGTCTGCAGACCATGCGCACACTGGCTCAGAACATGGCCTGGCTGCTGAAATGCATCGAAGCCGGTAAGGCTGCGGGTATCGAAGCTCCGGTTTACGAAGATCGTACACCCACTAACTTCATTCATTAATCAGTAAGCCAAAGCCTTCAACAAGGCACGGCTGAATGAACTGATCAATTAAATAAGCATTATCAAGGGAGATAGCATGGAGCGATTCATAGCGGAAATACTGGCATTGATCATTTTATTTCTGCTGGCAGGTCAGCGGAAGATCCGACGGGATCGACTGCTGCTTGGCGGAATCGTTTCGGCTGTCTCTGCTATTTTACTGAATATTGTCTGCGGCCTGACCCAGATCGACCCTATGACAGTGCCACTGCGGGGACATTACCTGCTTAACAGTGCCTACTTCCTCATCTCATTTTTGATGATGAACTCACTGGCCTTCTACATTGTCAACCGCATGGCCAACCGCAATAAAGAGAAGACGGATGGTTATCGTCTCTTCCTGTGGTTCGTCCAGGGCATCATCATTCTCATGCTACTGGTCAACATCAAGTACGACACCGTCTTTCATTTTGAAGAGGGCATCTATGTTCAGGGACCTTACTGGTTTATCGGCTATGTGATGCTCTTTGTGCTGGTGGTCTATGCCGTCAGCGTCTATTTCACTGAGCGTCACAACGTAGATATCCGTACTCGCCGCGCCCTTCTGATGCTGGCTCCGGTTATGATCATGTTGGCTATTTTCCAGATAATCTATCCCAAGCTTTACATGAACGGTTTCATGGCAGCGGTGGCCCTGACGGTATTTAGCATCTACTACGGCGACGAAGCCAATGAAGAAGATTACACGACAAATGTTGCTACCACGGAAGTCCTGATGCGCCGCCTCAAGTCAGAGCCGATCTGGCGTTATAACTATATTGTCGGGGTGGAAAATCTTAATACTATCAACGACTTGTATGGCTATCGCATGGGCAATCTGGCCCTCTATGAAACCGCCAGAGCCTTGTCCGCCCCCGGTGCATTTATCGCCAAATTCACCCCCTCATCCTTCTTCCTGACCAGTCGGGAACCCCTGGAAATCAAAGTGCCTTCCAGCATTTCCTATGAGAGAAATGTCATTCCTATTCAGAGCCGTCTGCTGGTTTATGATACGGCAGATCATGTGGATCCGGATTTCTTCTCCTTGATGGTTTACGCCAACCGCATGATGAAGACCAATGAAATGCGCTATATGGAGTTGACGCAGGATATCGTGGCTGACTTCCATCATCGTAGCTCCATCCTGGAATTGCTTCGAGACGACCGTACCAAAGTGGCCACTTTCATCCAGCCAATCGTCAACGCCAAAACCGGGCAGGTGGAGCAGGCGGAAGCCCTGGTGCGCCTCTATGGCCGGGCAGGATCCCTGATCTCACCGGCAGCATTTGTAGAGATCGCTGAGGAAACCGGTGATATTCGAAAGCTTGGTGAAGAAGTCCTTAAGGCCGTGGTTGATCAGTTGTAGGCTGATCCAACATTTCCCAGTGTCAGTGTCAACCTGTC
>JAGHUB010000047.1 GCA_018065025.1 Candidatus Equihabitans merdae | reverse complement strand
CTTGTGTATTCCCCGATTTTGTGTCATGATTTTCTCGCTTTTTATGTTTTTTTACTTATATACTCAATATATGAATTTTCAAACATAAGATATAAGAAAGTGAGGACAATCATCATGTATGTAGGACAGAGTATTCAGAGAGTCGATGCCTTTGACAAAGCCACCGGCCGTGCTCGTTTTACAGAAGATCTGTGCCCTGCCGCCGCCTATGTCGCTAAGATGTATCACGCCGAAATCGCCCACGGTTTCGTCAAGTCTTTTGATCTGGAAGAAGCTCTTAGAGTTCCGGGTGTGGTCAAGATCGTCACTTGTTTCGATGCTCCGGATCTGCCTTTCGCCACCGATGGTCATCCCTGGCATATCGGAGGTCCCCATGACAACATGGACCGTCATCTTCTCAACCGTCACATCCGCATCTATGGTGATGAGATCGCTGCTGTTATCGCAGAGAATGATGTTGCCTGTGATCAGGCTCTTCGCGCTATCAAAGTTGAATACGAAGAGCTTCCTTTTGTGCTGCATGCACAGGACTCCAGAGAAGATGGTGCCCCTCAGCTTTTCGACAACAAGCCCAATAATATCTGCGGTGAATCCGAAAGCAGTTGGGGTGACTTTGATGAAGTCATTAAGGAAGAAGGACTTCTTGTCTTTGAAGATGAATTCTCCGTCCCCAAAGTACAGCACAGCCATCTTGAATTGCCCACCTGCTACGCCTATCAGGAAGGCCACAAAATGGTAGTGGTTTCATCCACACAGATTCCTCACATCGTCAGACGTGTTGTCGCCCAAGCTCTTGGCCTGGAATGGGGCAATGTCCGTGTGGTCAAACCCTATATCGGCGGCGGTTTTGGCAATAAGCAGGACGTTCTGTTTGAGCCCCACTGCGCCTGGTTCTCTTCTTTGGTAGGTGGTCGCTGTGTTCGCTTATGCTCCACCCGTGAAGAGACTTTCTGTAATACACGAGTCCGACACTCTTACGATATGAAATTAAAGACCTATGTCAGAAAGGACGGCACCATCGTTGCCCGTTATCTGGATATGTGGTGTCCCCAGGGTGCTTATACATCTCACGGCCATGGTGTTACTGAAAATGCCGTAGGTGCCTTTATGAATATGTATCCCTGTCAGGCCGTCAAGGTAAAGGCTCATACTATCTATACCAACACACAGCCCTCAGGTGCTATGCGTGGTTATGGTTTCCCTC
The DNA here is from genome assembly GCA_018065025.1 of Candidatus Equihabitans merdae. Classification (GTDB taxonomy): domain Bacteria; phylum Bacillota; class Clostridia; order Lachnospirales; family Lachnospiraceae; genus Chordicoccus; species Chordicoccus merdae. The sequence continues at coordinate 2,353 of JAGHUB010000047.1, read as the reverse complement.
AGGTCATGTTTGCGGTAGACAGTCAGATGGAAAGCATGGCTCGCGCCATGGGCATAGACAGCATCGAATTCCGTCGCAAGAACATGATGAACGTAGGCTTTACCGATGATTTTACCAAAAACCGGGTTTTCGAGGATTCCTTGTCTATGTGCATCGAGAAGGGGCGGCGCTTCTTCAATTACGATGAAAAGCTGGCCCAATATGCCAACCAGACAGGAGATATCCGCCGTGGTGTAGGTATGGCCATCTTCTGGTACACCTCAGGTGTATGGCCTGTATGTGTGGAAACCGACACTTGCAATATGATCCTTAATCAGGATGGTTCTCTCCAGCTCATCATGGCTGAAACAGAGATTGGTCAAGGTGCCGATACTGTCTTCTCTCAGATGGCTGCGGACGTTGTAGGGGTCCCTGTGGATTCTGTCCACATCGTTTCAACACAGGATACCGACGTCACACCCATCGGTATGGGTGCCTACGCTTCACGTCAGACATTTATCGCCAGCTTCTCCATTCAGCAGACAGGTTCTATTCTCAAAGATCGCATCATCGATGTGGCACATCGTCTGACTCGTATGCCGAAAAAAGTGCTGGATGTCCGTAACGGTCAGATCATCCGTACATCCGACGGAGAAGTTCTTATGTCTTTGAAAGAACTCTCTACAAGATCCATTTATAATCAGGAGCAATCCATCCAGCTGACAGCGCAGTCAACCACCCATGTTAAGTCAAATGCCTTCAACTATGGCTGTACCTTTGCTGAAGTTGAAGTGGATATTCCCATGTGTCGGGTGAATGTTCTTAATATATTGAACGTTCACGATGCCGGCAAGCTGATCAACCCGGCTCTGGCGGAAGCTCAGGTACACGGCGGCATGTCCATGGCTCTTGGTTATGGCCTGAGCGAAGAACTTATTCACGATCCCAAGACCGGTCGTCTGCTCAACGGCAATCTGCTGGATTACAAGCTTCTGACAACCATGGACCATCCCCGTCTCTCAATGCTACATTCGTTGAGACACTTGAACCCACAACCCCCTTTGGCAATCGTTCCCTTGGGGAGCCCCCTGCTATCTCCGGTGCACCGGCAGTTCGTAATGCCATCCTGAATGCTACAGGTGTTGGCCTTAACCATCTGCCCATGTCACCCAAGGCACTGTTTGAAGGCTTCAAAAATGCCGGTTTGATTTAATGCGGTACGGTGGTTTATTTGTCAAATTGCAACATTTAAAAAAGGTTACAGTTTTGCATTTAGACACAGTGCATAATTGTAGCCTTTTTGCTTGACAATATGTTCAATATATCGATAATTGGATATATATTTGTTTGACAATAATTGAAACAAATATACCCTTTTTCGGATTTGAAAAAAGTATGAAAGAGATACTTTTATGAATAAACAAACAGAACCGGTTCCCGACAAGGAAATAGCAATCGAAGCTTCCTCTAAGGTCATCGTCAACGGCAATGAGTTGCGTTGCCTTGGTGCCAAAGGAACACGCCTCATGCTTGCTGTATTTCCCAGAAAGACCCGGGAGACCACACGTGTTTTTGAGATGATGGCTTACTGCGTTGTCCCCGCAGGTTATCGTATTGTTGAGGTCAATCTTCCCTTTGACAGCAAAACGGTTTCTGAAGATGCCGTAGCCCAGGGTCGAAAGCTCCTTGAGGATGCTTATACCGAATCGCTGAAGCTGGGTTGTGAACACTTATACCTGTTTGCCTACGATATCGGTGCCGCTTTAAGTCTGGAGACCTGGTCCGGTCTTCCCTTCAAACGAGCTTACCTTGCTTCGCCGGTATTTGATCTCTTCGGTAAACGAACTCGTTTCCGCTGGAAGATCCAGACCGAGATCCTCTACGGTAAGAATGACGAGCTGGTCACCCATCGTCGTATCCGTTTCTTCGAAAAGAATAATCCCTGTCATGTAACCATGACGACCTGTGGTCATCACCTGTTAAGTGACAGTGATATCAACTCCATCCGAACCTGGATCAGCGGCAAGCGCAAAGTTAACTACACAAACAATGCCTTTCTTGTCTGCATGATGTTCGGTGTTCTGGCCGGTTTCTTTATCGGTCTCTTCTGCTTCACCAATACCGGCTTTGGTCTGGTTCTTGGTATTGTGCTGGGGCTTGGCATCCACGAATTGTATCGATGCCTGTGATTTAGTATTCATGTCTTCGTCCTGACCGGGTGAATAAGACATTGAATAAATAACATAATAATTTTAAGGAGGAGATTTTGTAATGTTAGAACGCGTTTTTAAAATTTCTGAAAACGGGTCAACAGTGAGAACTGAAATTGTAGCCGGTCTTACAACGTTCATGACAATGGCTTACATTATCGCAC
>JAGHUB010000167.1 GCA_018065025.1 Candidatus Equihabitans merdae | reverse complement strand
CCCCACGACGAAGGACAGCTGGATCTGCTGGCTGAAGGCATCTTGAATGGCGTGAGAATGTTCACCGGTGCTTAAAACATTATAGGCAAGTGCAAAAAATGACCCCGATAACAAATCCGGGTAAATACATATAAAAATGCCGGAACCGATTATAAAACCGATTCCGGCATTTTCTGTTGTTACATTTATCATCAATGAATAATTGAGAACGCTTTACTTCTTCACATAATCTGCCAAAGTCACACTATTTAAATAATTGCCGATAACTTCGTTTAATCCGGCCCACAATGGTAAGGTGCGACACTCTTCCATGCGGGTACATTCCTCTGCTCCGCAAGCCAGGCAAGCTACCGGTGCAAGGGTTCCTTCGGTCTGTGTCAGAATCTCAGCGATAGGATATTCTTCCGGTTTTCTTGTCAGGCGATAACCGCCGCCACGGCCATGAACACCTTCTACCAACTTAGAGGCAACCAGTAAAGGCAGGATTTTTTCCATATATTTTAAGGAGATTCCCTGACGTTCCGCAACAGATTTCATGGATATATAGTTGTCCCCACCATGCTCCGCAAGATCGACCATAACACGAAGAGCGTAACGGCCTTTCGTTGAGATCATCATAAAAGTTGTCCCTCCTCTTATAATGCTTTAAATTACTGAAGTAATTGCATTATACTACAAATTCAGTGGGTAGACACTATAAAATTTTACCATTTGTATAAGAAATAACTTGAATTTCTTTCATTCATTATATATGTGTTCAAATTTTTCACAACTTTCCCAATAATTTCACATCCGTTGGCCGGATTACTGCTTGTGGATAAGTACCGTGTATATATAGAAAGCTGCCGCATGACGCGACAGCTTTTTCATCATTTGCCCAATCCATGATCGGTGACCAGATCTCCCTCAGATCCCCTTTGTGTAGAGTACGTAAGAATAAACGATTGGCACGATAGTCATCAGGAGCATTGCTGCAATGGGAACATAGAAAGTTATTCCTAAGATACCAGCAATGATAAGCAGGATACCACCGATCACCCACAGGAAACCTGCCATACGATGGGTCTTATTCCAGTTTTCTTCGCTGTTAAGTGTCCAGGGAAGCTTAATGCCCATGGTGTAACTCTGTTTTGTCTTCGGCAGATAGTTGCCGATAGCCACAAAGACGATGCCCAACAGCAACATAGCAAACAGTTCAACATTGACATCTTTACCCAGACCGGCGGCAAGTGTTATACCGGATGCAAACAGGGAAACCAAAGGAATGATCCACTGGCAGATCAGAACCAGTTTGCTGTCCATGTTCTTGCGTTTGGGATCCATCTTCAGAAGGAAGGGGAATAAGATATTGATCAGTGCAAGGCTACCGGGAAATACGATAACGCCTACAAACTTTGGTGACCATCCATTGGGCTGGCCATCTGCTCCCCAATGAGTTGCAACAACATCCGGCAACCTGGAATAAAGAAGGATTCCCAATATAACCGGAATCAGGCATACAATGGTAGTAATGATTGTGTTCGTCTTAAGACTGTTATTCTTCATCATTGTTATCTCCTTTCAAAGATGTCATCCACAGCAGTACTTCTTCCAATACTGATGCGTTCAGACTGTAGTAAATGAAATTCTTCTGTTTGTTTTCCTTAATCAGTCCAGCCTTCTTCAGCTGACTCAAATGATGAGATATAGTGGCTCCCGTCATATCGAAATGACCACCGATTTCTCCGGCTGTCTTGCTGCCGTCTTTCAGCAAGTTTAGTATCATCCGTCGCGTCGGATCCGACAAAGCTTTCATGGTTTCATTGAATCCCATCCCTGCTCCTTTCCTGGTCCTTATAGTTCTATCTGCATATTATGAAGTGCTATTTAGATATTCTTCTATTTAGAAGTTTTTCTAATTAGAAATATATCTAAATAGTTATTATTTGTCAATAAAAAACTCTTTCACTGATTCCTCAGCGAAAGAGTTTTCTTTAGTGACATAAACTATTAATTTTACATGCCGGGCACTTCTATGCCTTCATAAAAATTCCCCGGGAATTCCACACCCATGATAATATCTCTCAGCTCAACAGGCATACCACGATAATAGATATCTTTCAGATTATCTTTGGACATCTTCATGCCATCGCTTGCCCATTCCACAGCCATATAAACACCACCATGGCAGCACATCTTGATCAAAGCATCCAGATCTTCCGAAGGTTCTGATTTCAGGGCATAACAAACCAATGCATAGTAAAGATAATAGGTAGTTTTAAATAAGTTTTTTTCAGTAAATTTCTTATCATCAACAAGATTGGTGGACTCATAGAATTCTCTATGATTGATCATGCTGTCCATCATTTTCTCAACCATGTCATCCCATGTAAAGGTATCTGCTTTGGTGGTCCATTCACACAAGATACGCTGATTAAGGTTGGCGATAATATCTTCCTTGTTGATAAAGTATTTGTAAAAAACCTGACGAGTCACATTACACTTATCAGTGATGTCTGTGATTGTGATGCGGTCATACGGTTTTTCGGATAACAGCTGCTCCATCGCATCCATCATGCGATTCTTTGTCTTAATGCTTTTCTCCATGATAACTCCTATCCATAGTGCACTCCGAAATGGCTTACATCTTTCACCGACGCTATCATAATACATTACTACCCATTTAGTCTATTAATTTTATTAAATTATTTTAATTTACGTAACAATCTCAGACACATTTAAAATCCTGTATACCGAAATACGCTGTGTTTTTATTCTTCCCCCACAAATGTGAAGTCTTCAGATTCCACAGCCGCTTTGATAGCATCTATATCGATGTCATCAGCACCTGTTACGGTAACTGTGCAAGCTGTGTGATCGGCAACAACTTCGATGCCTTCAGCCAAGGCTTCTACTGCTCTCTTAACTGCCTTTTCGCAATGGGGACACATCATGCCTTCTACCTTAAATACTCTTGCCATATTTTCCTCCTTATATGTTGCTTCTTTATCTTCTGTTGCCTCTTGATGAATCAAAGGACCGTTAATAGGTTCTTCTTTATTAAACAGCTTCTTTGCTGCTGCATACTTACTCTTGTCGTATAGTTTAAACAGATTGAGTCTCAGGGCATTGGTAACCACGCAGAAGCTGGATAAACTCATAGCCGCTGCACCAAACATGGGATTCATGCTCCAGCCAAAGAGTTTCACATAGCAGCCTGCTGCCAGGGGAATGCCGATGACATTGTAGAAAAATGCCCAGAACAGGTTCTCGTGAATGTTTTTCAAAGTCTGACGGCTCAAACGGATAGCTGCGGCCACATCTGTCAGGTTACTCTTCATCACCACCACATCTGCTGCATCGATAGCTACATCTGTACCGGCACCGATGGCGATACCTGTATCTGCTCTGGTAAGAGCCGGTGCATCATTGATGCCGTCGCCTACCATGGCTACCTTGCCATGTTCCATAAGTTTGGTGATAACGGCTTCTTTGCCACTTGGCAGAACACCTGCCACCACTTCATCCACACCGGCCAATGCGCCGATAGCCTTGGCTGTCTTCTCATTGTCACCGGTAAGCATTACCGTGTAGATGCCCATCTGCTTCAAACGTCTGATGGCTTCGGCAGAATCCTCTTTGATAACATCAGCCACTGCAATGATACCCATTAATTTGCCATCCAGAGCAAATAATAAAGGAGTCTTGCCTTCTCCAGAAAGCTGATCCACCTTCTCGGACATTTCCCGTGATATCCTGGCGACTTTAGCAATGTATTTCCTGTTGCCGCCTACTGCTTTCTTACCATCCATCACAGCTGACAGACCATTTCCCGAAGCTACGGTAAATGCTGTGGTATCCAGAGGGGTTATGCCTTTCTCTACGGCATAATCATTGATGGCTTTTGCCAGGGGATGTTCACTTTTTATCTCCAGAGAATAAGCATAGCGGAGAAGATTTGCCTCTTTTATACCGCCTGCAGGAATGATGTCCGTAACCTTAGGCTG
>JAGHUB010000246.1 GCA_018065025.1 Candidatus Equihabitans merdae | reverse complement strand
AAACGGCTCTGATGACAGTCAGCCGCATATCCGTTCAAGTCTTGGCTGAAGAAGGCGACAAGGCCGCCATCCGGGTACTGAAGATTCTGGATCGTTCTCCCAAGATGCTTTCAGCTATCCTGATCGGCAATAATCTGGTGAACATCTCCGCCTCAGCTCTGGCTACATCCCTGACCATTCATATGTTTGGTGACACTTATGTGGGTATCGCCACAGGTGTGCTGACATTTCTTGTTTTGATCTTCGGTGAACTGACACCCAAATCCCTGGCTGCTATTCATGCACTTGAATTGGCCCGGGCTTATTCCGGCGTCATCTGGGCTTTGATGACTGTTTTGACACCCATTATCGCCATCATCGAAGGTATTCGTTTTTGCCTGCTTAAGATCATGGGGGTGGACCCCAATGCCAAGGGCAATACCATCACTGAAGAAGAGTTGAAGACTTTGGTGGACGTGGGCGTTGAAGAAGGCGCCATCGAAGATGACGAAGCCGAAATGATCGCCAGCGTATTCAGTCTGGATGATACTCTGGCCAAGGACATCATGGTTCCCCGTATCGATATGTCATTTTTGCACGCCGATGCTAGTTATGAGGATGTGCTGGACCTCTATCGGGAGACCAATTTCACCAGATTCCCTATCTACAGTGATACCCGGGATACAGTTATCGGTACTATCAATATCAAGGACCTGATCCTGCTGGATAAAAATCAGCCATTTAGTATTCGTCAGATTTTAAGAGAGCCTCATTTCACCTTTGAGCATAAGGAAGTTGGCACTTTACTGATGGAAATGCAGAAAAGTGGCATCAGTCTTGTTATTGTTCTGGATGAATACGGTTCCACTTCCGGTATGATCACCATGGAAGACATTCTGGAAGAAATCGTTGGTGAGATCCGTGACGAATACGATAAGGATGAACGGGACGCTATCACGGTTCTGAAGGAAGACCGCGAATATCTGGTAGACGGTTCCACCAACTTGGACGACGTCAACGAAGATCTGGATATCAATCTGGTCAGCGAAGAATATGACTCCATCGGCGGTTATATCATCGAGCATCTGGATCGCCTGCCTAAGAGCGGCGAAAGCATCGAGCTGCCGGAAGGCATTCGCCTGGTAACGGAAGTGGTTAAGCGCAACCGTATCGAAAAAGTCCACATTTTCCTGCCGGAAAATAAAGAGAAGGACAAGGCCAAG
>JAGHUB010000288.1 GCA_018065025.1 Candidatus Equihabitans merdae | reverse complement strand
GTATAAGAAGATACCAGCAGAAGATAGAGGTAGGGTACCAGGAAAATACCGGTCAGAGAGATATTCCACCAGAATTCAACGCCGGGAGCATACTGAGAACGCATGAAGTAGGCACCGCCGGACCAGAGAATGAACGCCACTAAGAGGCCCATGAATGCATGGACCGAAGCGGATTTTTTCGCTGAGAGCAATGTGGCGAACAAGAAGATGTGGCACAGGAGAGCAATCAGCGGAACGATTGTGAAGATGGCTTCATTCATGATAAGTAGCCGCTGCCTCCTGAGGGTTTCTGTTCTTTAATTAAATAGTTCAGATCAGTGATGTCTGAATTGGGTGTGTTGATGGGACGGATCTTATGTCCGTAGACCATCTCAAATGCATTCATGATGCCATGAGGAAGGATAGTAACAGTGAGGGGTTCGATACCCAGCATCTTCTTAAGATCCTTGTAGTCATGGTCATACTGACGGAAATAAGTACTGAAATGATCCCGGATCACTTCTTCAGTTAAGAAATGGCTCTGGGCATCATCCAGGGGAAGCTCTGCATAGAAATGCATGTAAGAGCGTTTATCATTATCGTACTCTTTACGGGCAAACCAGTTTTCAATCTTAAGGTTAGCCACTTTGAGTACGTGGTTAATGCTATTTTCTGTGATACGAGTGAAACCGGCGATATCGATGACCCAGGGCACACGATCGATGTATTCGAACTTAGGCATCTTGATGCCTTCGCGTTCATCAGCTGTGCACAGGCAGCGATACATATCACCGGGACGATAGCGCATGAAAGCACCACCCTTGAACATAGTCAGTACCAGTTCGTATTCTTCGTTGGCACAGACTTCATCCATGAGATAGGTCTTGGGTGTGTAGTTAGGATCAGCTTCACCACGAAGCATCTCACTCTTGGGAATGAATTCATAGAAAGCATTGTCCGGGAAGAAGACAAGACCGTTACGGCCCCATGTTTCTGTAGCCAGACAACCTGTTTCTGTACCACCGTGGATCTCCAGAGGACGACGACCCCAGGCTTGCTCCAGATCATTTTTGTAAAGGGCGGTATCGGTACCGACACAGACGAAGCCCTTCAGAGAGAAGATATCCTTGGGCTGCAGGGGACGATTGTCACGGCTGCACAGGTATTTGGCTCTCAGCAGACGGAAGAGTCTGGAGGGCTTGATACCAACAAGGCTCTTCAGAGAAACATTTCCTGAAGAAGCATATTCCTGGAAGCGCTGTGTGATGGTGTAGATGATACCGGACATACCGAAGAACTGGTCCATGCCGGATTTCATTGCGATAGAGAAACCGCGAGTGCTCTGTTCACGGAAGGAGAGATGTTCGGCTTCCTTCTGTGAAGGCATGAAGCGGATATCCATCTCCGGAGCGATCAGCAGGGGGAAGAGACCCGTGGCGTATGGCATGGGAGCCAGGCCAAACAGGGCACGATCACCATTACGCACACTGAAAGAACCTTTCTCCATACTTGTGGAAAGGATCATAGCGGCGATGATGTTATTGGTGTAGATGTCCAGCATCTCTCTGGAATAGGGAGCGACTTTCTTGGGACGGCTGCCACCTTCCCAGGTGGTTTCAAGCCATGCTACCGGATCAGAAGGAAGAACTTCTGCGGTCTGACCAAGAAGATAGGGTGCATAATCGTCGTAAGTTGTGAGGGGAACCATCTTTCTGAAGTCGTCGTAAGAGATGGGGGCATCAGTCTTAATGATAGCTTTGCCCAGACGACTCTTAGAGAAGACGGAGATCTGTTCTTCAAGGAGACGACGCTGAATAGCCATGTACTCAGACATGGACAGATCAAGAAAGCCACAGTATTCCTGCCAGATTTCCTTGGCAGACAACCGTTTAAGCTTCTCTTTAAACAGCATCTTTACTCCCCCCCTCATTAATTAGTAACATCGTGTCGGTCACTTGCGACCGATCGGCAACAGACACGGAACCGTCTGTTTGTATAAATCATAACCCTTTATGTATTGCGGGAAGAACCATTTGTCCTGGACAAGAACATAAATCAGATTCAAACCGCATAAGTATAAGCTAAAAACCAGTGTGCCTTCGATCATACCCCCAAAGGCCATAGCCATAAGCAAGTAGCACCAGGCACCGGGGTGTCGGACCAGGCCGTAAGGCCCCTTGTCGCACACATAGGTTCCATGGCTTTCTCCTGTGTAATGAGCTCCTTTGACAGGATAGAGCAGCAGGTAGATGTAAGCAGCTACGGACAAAGCCAGGATAATGAGACTTACGATGAATCGAAGTCCCTTTGCCGGTTGGCCTAAGACCACGGCACTTAAGTAAGTGCCCACCAGCAGGATCACTCCCAGGACAAACCAGGGATTGGAACCTTGGTCTTTCCGGTTCAGGTTCCGGCACTTAACCATCTCGAAGAGCACTAAGCTTACGAATGCCAGCGTTCCAAGAAGATAGCCAAGTATCATTTCAGATTCTCCTTAGTTGTGAAGGCGTAACCGATGGAACCCGGGCCGGCATATACGCCGATAACAGGACCAACCTGGCGTAGTTCAAACTTGTGATCCGGAAGAATCGTCTGAAGACGGTTCTTGAAGCTTTCCCCCAGTTCTTTTTCGCCACCGTGGAAGACGGTGATGGGATAATCAGGATCAGCTTCTTTATAAATGAGATCGCCCAGCTTCTTTAAACCTTCATCTCTTGAACGGGCGATGGCGAAATCTCGAACTTCCCCGTCGGTGAACTTAAGCATAGGCTTAAGTCCCAGGGAGTCAGCGGCAAATGCT
>JAGHUB010000031.1 GCA_018065025.1 Candidatus Equihabitans merdae | reverse complement strand
TAATGTTTGCTGGTGTGGGTTCCTTTCTTTTCGGTCTTGTTGTTATCATTCCCTTTGATTATGGGCTGTACCTGACATTCACAAGCTGGGATGGTGTTTCTAAGTCCAAACCGTTCGTAGGTCTTGCCAACTATGCAGCCACATTTAAGGATCTTCCATATTGGCAGGCTATGGGTAGAACATTCATCTACACATTCATTGCTGTTATCTTAGTTAACGTCGTGGCCTTCATTCTTGCCTTCCTGGTTACCAGAGGCGTTAAGGGCCAGAACTTCTTCCGTGCAGGTTTCTTCATTCCCAACCTGATCGGTGGTATCGTTTTAGGTTACATCTGGAAGTTCGTATTCAATCGTGCTTTCGTTACAATCGGTAAGGGTCTTGGTATTGGCTTCCTGTCCAATTCACTTCTGGCCACTACCGGCGGCGCCATGTTCTGTATGATCCTTGTTTCTACATGGCAGTATGCAGGTTACATGATGCTGATCTATGTTGCCGGTTTCATGAGCGTTTCTAACGATGTTCTTGAAGCTGCCAAGATCGATGGCTGCACAGATATGCAGACTATCGTTCACATCTCCGTACCCCTGATGGTATCTTCTTTCGTACAGTGTCTGTTCCTGACATTAACAAGATGCTTCATGGTCTACGATGTCAACTTATCATTGACCAATGGTGAACCTTTCAACAGCTCCGTTATGGCTGCTATGCACGTTTACAACCAGGCCTTTACTTATAAGAACTATGGTACAGGTCAGGCCGAGGCTCTTGTCCTCTTTATCGTATGCGCCATCGTTGGTGTCGTTCAGGTTTACGTTGGTAAGAAAGGAGAGGTATCAGCATAATGGATAAAAATGCACAGGCTGCAAGAAATAAAAAGATTCGCCATGCTCTGATGCTGGTACTCTTGATCATCTTATTTATCTGCTTTGTTTTCCCGTTTATTCTGGTTATCATTAACGTTTTCAAAACAAAGGCCGATATCACATCCGCACCGCTTGCCCTGATCGGTAAACATGGTTTCACATTAAAGAACTTCCCCACAGCTATGGAAAAGATGAAGTTCTGGCGTTCATTTGGTAACTCACTTTGCATTACCATTCTTTCTACAATCTTCACACTGCTGTTATCTTCAATGACAGCTTTCGTTATTGTCAGAAATAAGTGGAAAGCAACAACTCTGCTGTTCTCCGCTATGATCGCTTCCATGGTTATCCCCTTCCAGGTTCTGATGATCCCCCTGGTATCATTCTATGGCGGTATCCTTGGTATTCTGAACCATCGTGCAACTCTGATCTTCATGCACACCGGTTTCTCACTTTCCATGGCTACATTCATGTTCCATGGTGCCATCAATACAAACGTTCCGGTCTCTCTGGAAGAAGCCGCTACAATTGATGGTTGCTCTCGTTGGCAGACATACTGGAAGGTCGTCTTCCCGCTGTTAAAGCCAACAATCGCTACTGTCGCTATCATTGATGCCATGGCATTCTGGAATGACTACCTTCTGCCTTCACTTGTTCTGGCCAAGAAGGAACTGTACACTATTCCGATTGCTACACAGGTATTCTACGGTACATTCTCAACAGATATCGGTCTTGTTATGGCCGCCCTGCTGCTGGCTATGCTGCCGATCCTGATCCTGTATCTGTTCTTACAGCGCTTCATCGTTGAAGGTGTTACATCCGGTGCTGTTAAGTAAGTACTATTGGGTATATTGATGAAATAAGACATTTTACGAAATTAAGCTGCTTTTACCCCCTGTATGGTACAGGGGATAGAAGCAGCCGTTTCTCTATATATGTGATTTAGCAAGCTTGTTTTGTAAAGCCTTTTCAATAATAATATTTAGAAAAAGACTGACATGAGTATTAGATACGAAAACAATAAAACCTTTACTATAGATACTGAAAACTCTACCTATCAGATGATGGTTGATTCCTACGGATACCTCCTTCATCTCTATTATGGTAGAAAAACACAGGGGGATATGGAGTATCTCCTGACCTATGCCGATCGTGGCTTCTCAGGTAATCCCTATGATGCCGGCATCGATCGCCTCTATTCACTGGATGTTCTTCCTCAGGAATTTCCTCAGAAGGGAACCGGTGACTTTCGTTCAACCGCCTGTGTTATTGAATATGAAAATGGTTCCACGTCCTCTGATCTTAAATATGACCATCACAAGATCTCCAAAGGGAAATACAGCATTCCCGGCCTTCCCGCTTTCTATGCAGACCAAGAAGGCGAAACATTGGAGATCGTCTTAAAAGATAAATGGACAGGATTAGAAATATCATTACTTTACGGTGTTATCCCCTCTTATGACGTCATCACAAGAAGCGTCAAAGTACACAACACCACTGACAATAATGTCATCATTCGTAAGCTTTCCAGCGCTTGTCTGGACTTTGTTTACGGAGAATTTGATCTGCTGACATTCTACGGCAGACACTGTATGGAGAGACAGCTGCAGCGTAAGAGTGTGGCTCACGGCAATTTCTCCTTTGGCAGTGTAAGAGGCTGTTCCGGTCATCAATACAATCCTATGATGATTCTGGCCGGTACAGACGCTAATGAAGACTACGGCGATTGCTACGGTGTAAATTTTGTCTACAGCGGCTCTTTTCAGGGAGAAGTAGAGAAAGATCAATTTAATCAGACACGTGTTCTGATGGGACTGCAGGAGATGGGCCTGGCCTATCCGGTAGAGCCTGACCAGGTTTTCTATGCACCTGAAGCTGTCCTTACTTTCAGCTCACAGGGCTTCAGTAAACTGTCTCACAATCTTCATAGATGTATCCGTAAGCATCTGACCAGAGGCATTTACAAGGAAGCTGTCAGACCTGTTCTGGTCAACAGCTGGGAAGCAGCTTACTTCGATTTCACAGGTGAAACTATCTATCGACTGGCTGTGAAAGCCAAGCAGCTTGGCATCGACATGGTTGTCATGGACGACGGTTGGTTCGGCAAGCGAGACAACGATTTCTCCAGTCTTGGTGACTGGGTGGTCAATGAAAAGAAACTTGGCGAATCCTTAGGCCATCTGATTGAAAGAGTCAATGATCTTGGGGTTAAGTTCGGCATCTGGATCGAACCGGAATGTATCAGTGAAGACAGCAAGCTTTTCAAGGAACATCCGGACTGGGCCTTCAGGGTTCCCGGCAAGGATCCTGTGCGAGCCAGATATCAGCTGGTACTGGACTTCTCAAGAAAAGAAGTAGTAGATGCCATCTTCGATATGATCTGCAAGGTTCTGGATCAGGGCAATGTGGAATATGTCAAATGGGATATGAACCGTCACCTGGAGGATGTTTATTCACAGACAGCACAGAGTCAGGGCCGTGTGCTCTATGATTATGTGCTGGGTCTGTATAATTTCCAGGAAAGACTGATCACAAGATATCCCAATATCCTTCTGGAGGGCTGCTGCGGCGGTGGAGGAAGATTCGATCTTGGCATGCTCTACTATTCACCTCAGATCTGGTGCAGCGATAACACAGATGCTATGGATCGTCTGAAGATCCAGTATGGCACATCCTTTGGTTATCCGGTGTCAGCTATGGGTTCCCACGTATCTGATGTTCCTAATCATCAGACCGGAAGATATACCCCCTTTAACCTGCGAGGCACCGTGGCTATGTCCGGTACCTTCGGCTATGAGCTGGATCTGAGACAGCTGACCGGTAAGGAACAGGATGCTGTTAAGGAACAGATTGCTCATTTCAGACAGTATGCACCCCTGATTCAGGATGGTCTCTATTATCGACTGACCAATCCCATGGAAGATGAGGCTGCCGCCTGGATGTTTGTTTCTGAAGACGGAAGAGAAGCTCTTCTCAACGTGGTGCTTCAGGCCATGCATGGCAATATGACCAACAATTATGTACGTTTAAAAGGTCTTCTGCCGGGAAGATTTTATCGCGAAGAAGAATCCGGCAAGATTTATCCTTCAGATGCCCTGATGCAGATGGGATTACCGATGCCTGTAGAATTTGGTAACTACAAGGCCTACCAGATGCATTTTGAGCTGGTTTGAAGCAATGAAAATAAAGGAAGATATGGATATGGCACGCAGAAAAAACGTGAAGAATAATGCAAAGAAAAGCGTTAAGACTAACGTAAAAACCAATACTGAAAATGTTGTGGAGATGGTAGCAGAAAAACCGGCAGAAGTTATGCCGGAAAATGAAGCTCCCATTATCAGCGATAATGACATTTTCCTTAATCGCATTAATCGAGTCCATGACGAACTGAAATGGCTCTACATGGAACTCTACGGCAATGAATCCATGTTTGCCGAATTATGCGATAATATTCGCCGCATGTATGAGGAGAGAGGCGATTCTCTTAAGGCTATCGACAGAGATAGAGAAGCTGATCCGAACTGGTATAAGAGCAACGATATGCTTGGCATGATGCTCTATATCGATAACTTCGGCGGCAATATGCAGGGTGTTAAGGATCGTCTGGACTATATCGAGAAGTGCAACGTTAACTACATTCACCTGATGCCCTTCCTGGATACTGTTGAAGGTCGTTCTGACGGTGGTTATGCCGTTGTAAACTTCCGCAAGGTAAGAGAAGATCTGGGAACTATGGAGGACCTGGAAGAACTGACCAGCGCCTGCCATGATAAAAAGATCAACGTGTGCATGGACTTCGTTATGAACCATACCTCAGAAGATCATGAGTGGGCTAAGAGGGCCAGAGCCGGAGAAGGCGAATACATGAGCCGTTACTTCTTCTTTGACAATCCCTCTATTCCTCAGCAGTTTGAACAGACAGTTCCCCAGGTATTCCCCACAACTGCTCCCGGCAACTTCACATGGCTTCCGGATTGCAACCATTATGTCATGACCACATTCTATCCTTACCAGTGGGATCTGAATTACCTGAATCCCCGTGTGTTCAATGAGATGATGAACAACTTCCTCTATCTGGCCAACAAAGGTATCGATATCATTCGAATCGATGCTGTGCCCTATATCTGGAAGGAACTTGGCACACAGTGCAGAAATCTTCGACGTGTTCATACCATCGTTCGTATGATGCGTATGATCGGCGAAATCGTCTGCCCCGGCACTTTGCTTCTGGGTGAAGTTGTTATGGAACCGGAGAAAGTTGTTCCCTACTTTGGCACAGTGGAAAAACCTGAGTGCCATATGTTATACAACGTTACCACCATGGCTACTACATGGCATACCGTTGCCACCAGAGACGTAAGCCTGCTGAAGAAGCAGCTGGATATCGTCAGCCATCTTCCCAAGGAATACGTCTTCCTGAATTATCTGCGTTGTCACGATGATATCGGCTGGGGTCTGGATTATGCTACCTTGAGCCAGTGTGGTCAGGAAGAAGTACCTCATAAGGCTTATCTGAATGATTATTTCCAGGGATATGCCGGCGCCAGCAATAGCCGTGGTGAGTTATACAATTCCGATCCCACCACAGGTGATGCCCGTTTCTGCGGTACCACAGCTTCCATGTGCGGTATCGAGAAGGCTGCTTATGAAGGTGATCAGGAAGCACTGGATAAGGCCATTCAGATGGATATCATGCTGCATGCCTATATGTTTATGCAGTCCGGTATCCCGGTTTTATATAGCGGTGACGAAATCGGTCAGCTTAACGACTACACCTACAAAGAAGATCCCCACAAGGTTGAGGACTCCCGTTATATCCATCGTGGAGCCATGCAGTGGGATCTGGCAGCCAATGCTGATGATGCCACCACTACTCAGGGCAAGATGTTTGGTAGACTCTCTGTCCTTGAAAACCTCCGCAAGAGTGAAAAAGCTTTCATCACTAATGCTGATATGTGGACCATGGAGACCGGTGACCAGTCCGTTCTCTGCATCGGTCGCTACTATGACGGCGACAAGGTATACGGCATCTTCAACTTTAGTGAACATCCCAAGCAGGCCTGGTTTAGTGAGGAAGGCCTCTGGGAAGATATGATTACTCACGAACGGATGTCTATGATGGGAAGTATGAATATCCCGGGTTATGGATTCCATTGGCTGAAGAAGATTTGATACAGGATCAATAGGAGAATGTAATATGAGTAAATACGATGTAACAGCTTTAGGCGAATTACTGATTGACTTTACAGAAAATGGCGTTAGCGGCCAGGGCAATCCTCTTATGGAAGCCAATCCCGGCGGTGCTCCCTGCAACGTCCTTTCCATGCTGAACCGTCTGGGTCACAGCACAAACTTCATCGGCAAGATCGGTAAAGACATGTTCGGTGATCAGCTTGAAACTGCTTTAAAGGAAGTTGGTATCGGTACAGAAGGCTTAAAGCGTGATGAAGAAGTTCACACCACTCTGGCCTTTGTTCACACCTTCCCGGATGGCGACCGTGAATTCTCTTTCTACCGCAATCCCGGTGCTGATATGATGCTGTCAGAAGACGATATCGATCCGGAACAGATCAAGAACAGCAAGATCTTCCATTATGGTTCTCTTTCCATGACAGATGAAGTCTGCCGCAAGGCCACAAGAAAGGCTATCGCCCTTGCTGAAGAAGCCGGTTGTCTGATTTCTTATGATCCCAATCTTCGTGCTCCTCTGTGGAAGTCCATGGACCTGGCCAAAGAGCAGATCGCTTATGGTTTTGAACACTGCCAGATCCTTAAGATCTCTGATAATGAGATTCAGTGGTTCACAGGCAAAGAAGACTATGATGAAGGTATCGCCGTTCTGAAAGAGAGATACAATATCCCCCTGATCCTGCTTTCCATGGGTCGTGACGGCAGCCGTGCTTATTACAAGGATCTTCGCGTAGAGATCCCGGCACGCATTCAGGAAAATACTATTGAAACTACCGGTGCCGGTGATACATTTGGCGCCTGCATCCTCCACTATGTGCTGGAAAATGGTTTTAGAGACTATAGCGAAGCAGAGTTGAAAGAAATGCTGACATTTGCTAATGCCGCAGCTTCCATCGTCACCACCAGAAAGGGTGCTCTTCGCGTAATGCCTTCCAAAGAAGAAGTAGAAGCAATTCTGTAAAAAGAGGAATAAATATGGCATGTGAATGGTGGAAACAGGCTGTTATCTATCAGGTCTACCCAAGAAGTTTTCAGGACAGCAATAGCGATGGCATCGGGGATATCCCCGGTATTATCTCCAGATTGGATTATCTTCAGGAGCTTGGCATTGATGCCATATGGTTGTCACCGGTTTGTAAGTCCCCTCAGGATGACAACGGCTACGATATCTCGGATTACAGAGACATCGATCCTCTCTTTGGCAGATTAGAGGACATGGATCGGTTGATTGAGGAAGCCAAGAAGAGAAATATCCGTATCATTATGGATCTGGTCCTCAATCATTCCTCTGACGAGCATTTCTGGTTCAAAGAAGCGTTAAAAGGCCGTGATAACAAGTACCACGATTATTACATTTGGCAAGATGGGGAAGAAGGTGTCTATCCCAATGATATGATGTCCGGTTTCGGAGGACATGCATGGCAGTGGGTACCCTCATTAAAGCAGTATTATTTCCATCATTTCTCCGTAAAGCAGCCTGATCTGAATTGGGATAATCCTGCTATGCGTCAGGAACTCTATGATATGATCAACTGGTGGATCGATCGGGGCATCGGTGGATTCCGTTTGGATGTCATCGATCATATCGGCAAGAATCCCCTGAAGAAGGTCATTATCAACAAGGATAAAACCCATCAGTATATTCAGGAACTGAGTCAGAATACCTTTGGCCGCAAGCCTGAAGAACTGGTAAGCGTAGGTGAAGCCTGGAGTGCTTCTCTGGAAGAAGCCCCCAGATACAGTGGCCCTGATAGCAATGAACTTTCAATGGTCTTCCAGTTTGAGCATATCCTGCTGGATAATCACGGACATGACAAGTTTGATCTGAAGCCCCTGTCTTTAGCTGACCTTAAGCAGGTATTAGGAAAATGGCAGACCGGTCTTCACGGTAAGGGATGGAATAGTCTCTTCTGGGACAATCACGATCTTCCCAGAATCGTTTCCCGTTGGGGAAATGATTCAGAAGAGTACCGGGAAAAATCAGCCAAGATGCTGGCTACACTGCTTCACGGTATGGAAGGTACTCCTTATATCTATCAGGGTGAAGAACTGGGTATGACCAATACTCCTTTCGATTTGAATCAGTATCGGGACATTGAAACCCTTAATGCTTACAAAGAGCATAAAGCCTTAGGCTGGTCTGAAGACCGGATTGTTGAGGCTCTTCATGCCAGAAGTCGTGACAACGCCAGAACCCCCATGCAGTGGGATGGCAGTGTCAATGCCGGCTTCACAAAGGGTGAGCCCTGGATCGTGGTGAATCCCAACTACCAGAAGATTAATGCTGCAGCTCAGATGAATGATCCGGATTCTGTGCTGGCACATTATAAGAAGCTCATTCGTTTGAGAAAAGAAAAACCGGTGTTCACAGAAGGTCTCTTTGAGATGCTGCTTGCTGAGGATGAAGAAGTATTTGCCTACAGAAGAGTGTCTGAGACAAGCACACTGACGGTCATCTGCAATTTCTATGGCAATGCCAAGAAAGTGGATATGAGTCAGTTCCTTCCTGAAGGCAGTCTTCCGGTACTGACTAATGACCGTGACAATCAGGAAAATATGAGCATCCTGAATCCTTATGAGGCAAGGATGTATATCACAACTAATCACTAACTGTAGGTTTGATTTGTGGACCAAGTATTAAGCTCCTTTAGAATAGATTATCAAAATCTACCTGAAGGAGCTTTTTTGTGTGGAAGAGTCCCGATGAGGAAAGAACATTTGATAATGAGTAAAATGCTCTGTATAATTCAAGTACAATAAGAGAAAGTAGCGGGATCAATCCCATGCATCAGGTTATTCAAGAAATGAGATAACCTCATAGAAAGGATATGTTATATGCCACCTAGCGGTCGTAGTTCAAGCTCCCATTCATCAAGCTCACGTTCATCCAGTTCCCATTCATCAAGCAGTCGAAGCAGTAGTTACAGCAGTGGGCCTTCCCATCACAGCTCATCAAGCCATTCATATAGCAGCGGCAGTTCTTACCGTAGCTCTTCCAGTCATTCATCAGGCTGGACAAGCAGAAGCACTCCCAGCCGCCATAGCACAAGTACCCGCAATCCGTCTTACCATAGTACCAGTACCCATTCCGGTATTCCCACTCACGGCGTTCCCATCCGTAATCGTCAAAAACAGCCTACGGGATATACCCGATTCATCTCCGGTTATCAGGAACCCATGACCTATCATTGCAAGAACCATGACTATGTGTATTATGCAGTGGGCTGGAGAGATGCCAATACAGGTACCAGCTATGAGCCGGGCTATTATGATGAGAACGGCCAGTACTATGAAGACGTGGCTTTTAAAGATAAGACTTCCGGTATTCTTACCATGAAGTGTGAGTATTGCGAGTCTGTCATCAGAACAAACTGGACAGAAGGAACAAAGCCAAACTGTCCCAATTGTGGTGCTGTCTTAAAAATCGAAAAAGCAGATGAGTTACTGAATTCCTATAAAGAATCATCTTATAGAAACTCTTCATATAAACCGGAAGCAAAGTCAGGAGGCAAATGGCATCCTGTTATCATGGTATTGATGCTGTTGATGCTCTTAGGCGGTATCATGGAAAAAGAGCCTATTGTAGCCTTATTAGCCGTCTCTATTCTTGTTGTTTCAACGCCTTTTGTTTCCAAATTCCTGTCAAAGAGTGCCTTTGTCTGGACATGCATTGGTCTTGTGGTTGTCTGTGCCTTACTGCAATCTTTTGTGACAGATATCAGGGACGACAATTGGGATAACAGCGGCTATACATCTGGTGATAACAGTATTTATGTTGAGCCATTAGGTCGCAGCTGTGACTGGTATGATGAGTATGACTCATACTATGATCCGGAGACTGACTGCTATTTCGCCTACAATTATGATTCCGACACATGGCAGTATTGGTATGAAGGCATTTCTTCCGACTTCGGTGATTATGGTTGGATGGAATACGACGAAAATGAAAAGCAGTGGTACATTGAAACATCCAATGGACACTGGGAGGTACTTCCTGCCAAATATGATACCGCTAAGCTGTGGCATATATCTGATGACAGTGATCAGGCAACAGAAGCTGCAGTGGATCAGAACATCAATTCCGGTTCCATCTACGTGGATGCTTTAGGTCGTTCATGTGACTGGGATGATGAGTATGAAACATTCTATGACAAAGAAACTGACTGCTACTTCTGGTATAACACTGATATCAATCCGCCATGCTGGCAGTACTGGTATGAAGGTATTTCTTCCGATTTCGGTGATTATGGTTGGATGGAATACGACGAAGATGAAGACCAGTGGTATATCGAAGCTTCACAAGGAAACTGGATCGTTCTGCCCAAGGGTTACGATACAGATAAGCTGTGGCATATAGAAGTATAAAAGTGAGGTAAATCTATGAAACTCTCAGTTATTTATGATTCAAAAACAGGCAATACCAAGCAGGCTGCAGAATGGATTGCAGAAGGTATGAATAGTCTGGAAGGGGTAGAAGCCAAAGCATTTTCCATTTCTTCCGTTGACGATGAGTTTGTAACAGAGTCAAAGGGTGTCGTTATTGGTTCACCCTCATATGTTGCTTCACTGACTCCTGATCTGCATGCCTGGCTCTTATCATCAGCCAAGAAATACAGCTTTGCAGGTAAACTTGGCGGTGCATTTGCCACCGAGCAGTACACTCATGGCGGCGGTTCTTTAGTACTTCAGGAAATCCTGACCATGGAGATGGTATTTGGCATGCTTTGCTATTCCGGCGGCAATTCTTTTGGCAAGCCGGTAATCCATCTGGGACCGGTTGGTGTAAACAACAACGTGGAGGAGCACAACGGCATGGAACAGTACAAGGATTGTTTCGAAATCTACGGCAAGCGTTTTGCTACCAAAGCCATGGAGCTCCTGGATAAATAGGAGTGATATGTACTCGGAATCAGATGATTCTGTAAAGATATCAAGCAAAATATGTTTTTGTATACCGCTTACCTTGGATGACCTTGGTAGGCGGTATTGAGGTTTTATTTTGACGAATATTCTGATAGGCAATATCATATCTTTGCTTGCAGCGGTGTTTACCATTGTAAGTTCTTTAAGCCATGGTCGAAAAAGGATCTATGGCTTTCAGGGTATTCAATGTCTTCTCATGGCTGTGGCCAGCATATTCTTTGGCTCTCTGTCAGGGCTGACAACATTCCTGCTATGCGCTCTGCGTAACGCCATCATTGCCTATGATCGCTATACTAAACGCATTTTTATCCTTTTCTTGATTTTGATTCCTGCCTTGGGACTGTTCTCAAATAACAGAGGGGCGCTTGGCCTGCTGCCGGTTATTACCACGATCATTTACACGGTGGGACAGTATTATCTTAAATCTGATTTTAGGATCAAGAGTAATATTGCCCTGAACCTGCTGCTTTGGGCTATTTATGATTTCCTGGTTCTGGACATCGTTTCCGGGGTAGTAGATGCTGTTTCAACAATCGTTACGGTGGGTGCTATCTTTAGAGATCGCCATATAAAACATTAGTATTCACGCATGCCAATGTATGCCATGAACCGGATCAGCTTCTTGAAATGAGGTATTTCAGAATCAA
>JAGHUB010000162.1 GCA_018065025.1 Candidatus Equihabitans merdae | reverse complement strand
CAGCCTGAGAATTCACAATATAACTGAGCGGTATAGGCGATGCCGGCGAAGAGCATCATGATACCGGAATAGTCCTGATAATGATCGAAGAGGGCGGCAACCACCACATTCAGGCGGTCGGCCACCAGAAGTTTCTTGAAGAGACCCCACAGGATACGGATGGTGCCGTCAATGACAGAATCCATAGTGGGCTTTTTTGCTTCGTAGATCTGTTGTGCTGTGTCGGAGTAAAGGGCGATGGGGCCTTCCATGACCTGGGGGAAGAAGCACAGGAACATGGCAATCTTGAGCAGACTCTTTTCGGCTTCAGTCTTTTCCCAGTAGACATCAACCATATAGCTGATGGCCTGGAGTGTGTAGAAGGAAATGCCGATGGGGGCCATTAAGGAGACGGCGCTGATCATTTCCTTTGAAGCGATGGCGTTAATGATCTCGCCGAAGAAATTGAAGTATTTCAGATATAAAAGAACCAGAAGAAGAGCGCCGATCCCCACAATCATAACTGCACGGGATTGCCGCTTCATATGGTTTGTTATTTTCTTGCGTTCTTCTCTTGGAAGATCTTTGGTGAGGACTTTGCGACGATTGGTCAGATATCCCAGTCCTCTTCCGATGATGTAGGTCCACAGTGTTGTGGCAAAGATGTAAACGATCAGGTATTTACTGAATGTGAAAAAGAAGAGATAGCTAAAGCCCAATATAGCCAACCGGCGCAGCATCTGCGGCACAATTGCGCAGATGAGCACCAGCACAGGCAGTCCCACCAGAAGATAAATTCCGGAGGTATAAGACATGAATTAGTTCTCCTTAAGTCTCTGAACCAGCTCCAGCATGGCATCAAGAGAGTTGAAGTTGTCCGGAATGATATCAGACGGACCAACGGAGATATCGAAGGTGTCTTCCAGTTCGGCTACCAGGGAAATGACAGCGATGGAATCCAGAAGGCGATCGTCGATCAGAGCGGTTTCGACTTCATAATTGATGGAATCGTCAATGTCTGCTAACAGTTCAAGTAATTCTTCTCTCATAACGCATGTGTCTCCTTATTAGAAGAAAATATTTTGTGCTTAAAGAATACCACACTATGTCCTTAATAGGTAGCATGATTAAACTTGAAAGTTTCTGAAGTTTCCCGCAGAACCTTGAAGCCATTTTCCTGACTGTAGAGCAGGACCTCAGGCAGCTCGTGGCTTAAGAAGAGGGCCATGCCTTCCATAGCGGAGTAGGCACCGGTCTTTTGGAAAATAAGATAATCCCCAAGCTCAAGGGGAGCACTGGGCAGTTCCTTCACCAGCACGTCGTTGACAGTGCAGAGGGAGCCACAGACCATGTAGGATTCGGTGGGGGATGAACTAGTAGCTGTCTCACTCAGCACCCCGACGCCGGCTCTTGCTGTAGCCACATGGGGCAGGTACATGCCGCGGATCTGACCGTCATAGTTGATCTGATGAATGCCGCCGTCCACGATGCAATAATGGATGTCGTCATTTTTCTTGAGGTCCAGGACCTTGGTCATGTAATAACCGCAATCTGCAGCCAGGGCTCGGCCCATTTCCAAAGTGACTTTACCCTGCCAGTTCATGGAAGCGATTTTTTCCGCAATCACCGGCATGTCTTCGTAACGGGTGTCATCCTTCTTTGTGAAATAGGAGACTGCCAGGCCGGGACCATATTCCAACTCGGGGATAGTGATGCCCAGTTCATTTTCCATACGGGAAATAAATTCATCCATGTAATCCAGTTCTTTGGTAATGACCCCAACATTGCGCTTCTGTGTTCCGGTGAAATAATGCAGGCCGGCCAGCTCAATGCCGGGATATTTTTCAAGGTTAGCTAAAATGTCCTGAATGGTTTCCTCGTCCATGCCGAACTGGTTGCGGCCGGAGAGACGGGGATAGACTTTAAGGGTGACGCCGTGAGCCAATGCCCACTCATTCAGCAGATCCAGCTGCTGAAGGGACTCGGCTGTGTAGCGGCAAGTGTCGCCATAGTGGTCCATGATCTCGATGATATCGGCCTTTTTCTTGAGAACGCCGGAGATCAGAACCTTCTCAGCGGGAATGCCAAGAGCCTTACAGATACGGAATTCGCCCATGGAGCAGACTTCCACTCGATCGGTGAGGGCGGCCATGTACTGTGTCAGAAAGGCATTGGCTTTGATGGCGAAGCAAAGGGATGCGCGGCCATCAAGCTGCTGACGAAAACGAGCCACATGGGCATCTAAAATATCGGTATCAAATATATAAGTAGGGACGCTGTAGAGGCTGTCCAGTTGGTCTAATACGTTGTTGATGAGCATACTTTTCCTTTATCATATGCAAGCTTGACGCATTGAGAGATTGCCATTATTGCGCTTGTGAGCACTGTGCCCATCTGTGCTTGACAGTATGGGATCATAATGGCTGTCTGCATTGAATCAGGCTTCAAGTTTTGCTTTGAAGTACTTCCTGTCTGTCTTGCCATTCTTATTCAATGGCATGCTGTCTTCTTTGAAGATCTTGGCCGGCACCATGAAGTTGGGCAGACTGTCTCTAAGTTTCTTCTTCAGGTCACGGGCTTCGATGGAACCCATGTAGAAGGCTACCAGGCGGTTCTTCTCTTCGTGGAAGAGGCAGATGGAGCGGTCAACGCCATCCACTTTGTCGATGGCGGCTTCGATTTCTTCGATCTCGATGCGGTGACCCATGTATTTGATCTGGAAGTCTTTACGACCGGCAAATACCAGCAGGCCATCTTTATAGTAGCCAAGGTCGCCGGTGCAGTAGATACGGGTGGCTACGCCGTCGATGTCTACCACCTTAAAACGCTTGGCGGTTTCGGTTTCATTGTTAATGTAACCTGAAGACAGGGACTCGCCGGCTACACAGATCTCGCCGGATTCTCCTTCCGGCACTAGCTGCATATTGTCGTTCATCAGATAGATCTGTCTGCCCGGGAAGGGGATGCCGATGGGCAGCTTCTCATTAATGTCTTCAGCCTTGCCCTGAACCACATGATAGGTGCAGTTGCAGGTGATCTCGGAGGGACCGTAGAGGTTGACAAATGTGGTGTCCGGCAGTTTTTCCATCCACATCTTAAGCTGCTT
>JAGHUB010000027.1 GCA_018065025.1 Candidatus Equihabitans merdae | reverse complement strand
AGTATGGATAACCAGAGAAACCATCTCGTTGTTTCTGGTGATGTCGTGAACCGGAGCCATCTCAGAGCGGTTCAGCAGTTTACCCATCCACTTAGTCCAGTAGAAAGCTGTTGTGGCGGAACCAAAGCAGATGAAGAGAACCATCAGGATATTAGTCTCATCGATAGATGCTTTCAGAGTTGACCACTTAGCGATCAGCATACCGAAGGGAGCCAGGAACATACCGGCGATACCGATGAACATGAAGATACCAAGCTTGGGAAGACGGAACAGCAGGCCGTTCATGTCTTCGATATCACGGCTGTGGATAGAGTTTTCGACAGCACCGATATCCTGGAAGAGCAGAGACTTGGAAACAGCATGGAAGATCATCAGGAAGACACCTGCCCAGATTGTTTCGGCAGTACCCATACCGGCACAGGCTACCATCAGACCCAGGTTGGAAATGGTGGAGAAAGCCAGAACCTTCTTACCATCGCTATGGGCGATAGCCATGAAGGATGCGGACAGGAATGTGAAACCACCAACGAAAGCAACAAATGTACCAACATTGTTGCCGTACATAGCCGGTGACAGTCTGAACAGTACATAGATACCGGCCTTAACCATGGTAGCTGAATGCAGCAGAGCTGAAGAGGGTGTGGGAGCGACCATAGCGCCAAGCAGCCATGTTGAGAAGGGCATCTGAGCTGACTTAGTCAGAGCAGCGAAAGCAATCAGACCGATGGGCAGTAATGCACGGGCATCACCGGATAAACCTTCAGCAACCAGAGACTGCAGATCAACTGTGCCGTAATTCAGACCAAAGTAAACGATACCGATAGCCAGGGCTGTACCACCCAGCAGGTTCATCCACAGAGCTCTGAAGCAGTTGGTGATAGCTTCCGGAGTCTTGGTGTAACCGATCAGCAGGAATGAGCTGATACTTGTGACTTCCCAGAAGAAATCGATCCACAGCAGGTTGGATGCCATAACAAAACCGAACATGGAACCAAGGAAAACAAACATAACAGCGTAGAAGAAGTTACGTCTGTCCTGTACTTCCGTATGAACAGTATGGTAACCGTGCATGTAACCGGCTGCATAAACAGCGATAAGGCTACCTACGATACCAATGATCAGGCACATCAGAACTGTGAGACGGTCGATATAGATGTGGTGCATCTCTTCGACACCGGGACCCATCAGTTCGAACCATGTGATGGTAAGTGTAGGAATGATCATTAACAGAGAGATCCAGTATTTTCTGTACTTAAAGCAAAGTACAGTAACAAATACCATCAGGACCAGTTCTGCACCGAGAATGACATGATCAATATTCTCAGTTTCAACAAAGAATGTGACAGGGCTACCACCCTGCATAAAGAACCAGACTGCAAATGCAACAGATGCAGCCATAAGAGCTGCCGCACCAATATAAATGATGGCGGCACGTACTTTATGCGGTTTGACAACGAATGTCAAAAGCGCAATGAGGTACGGGAAGCAAATTAAAAATGGAATCATCCCGGACATGGCTTAACTCCTTTACCTAGTATTAATTAACTTAAGCCCATAGTTAACCAAATGTATTCTACCCAATAGAAAAGTTTTGGACAATAAGCCTAATGTCCTTTTTGTAATACAAAAAATAATCAACTATTGATTATTTAATATTTGCTTGATTTTTTACAGAATGTATCAAATAAAGAACAAGAAACCCCAAAAAAATTTGCTGCCTGTGTGCAAGCACCCGCAGCCACTTGGCTCATCGTATACACAAAAAGAGCTTTCGACCCTATCAGTCAAAAGCTCTTCAATACCTTTTTTATTCAATTATTCAAATATCTCTGCGTAGACCTCTTCAGCATAAGCCGCGATTCTTTCATGCATCTGATCGAACTTGGCCAGAAGTTCCCGGCCCTGGTCGGTGATGGCAGCACCGCCGCCTTCTCTGCCCCCATGATTACGACGAATCAGCGGATATCCAAGCTCTTTCTCAGCACGATTAAGAATGGACCAGCCCTTGCTATAGGAAAGACCCATACTCTGACAGCCTTCCTTAACAGATCCGGTCTTATCAATATGCCGCATCAGGTCAGCAATTCCCGGACCGAAAAATGCGGTTTCACCTTTAATCGCTACTTTTACTCTTACTTCAAAACGATCGTCCATCTGATTATCCTCGCAGAAATCAATGCCTAAATACTATTCAATCAAGCAAGCTTCTCCTGCCTTAACATTTCTGAAAAACAGCCCGGGGAGATTTACAGTAGTCCGCCCTCACCCATAGCCTGGATTTCTTCCAGCTTGACCTTGTCATCAGCCAGCAGTCTGGGCAGAACCATGTCAAATATGGTGTTGCCTGCATACATAACACAGCCGGGCAGACCAACGATGGGAATCAGCTTCTCCCCGTCTTCGGTTTTTTTGTGGAAATAAGAAACCATAAACATAGCACCGGGCAGAACCGGAGCACCATAGGAAATAATCTCAGCGCCTGTCTGTTTGATAGCCAGCGGAGTACGGTCATCCGGATCTACAGACATACCGCCTGTGACGCAGACAAGTTCTGCACCCTTCTCAATGACTTCAAGAATATTGGCGGTGGTCATATCGGCGTTGTCATCCAGAATACGCTTGTCGATAACTTCAGCACCCAGGGCTGTCAGCTTACCTTCTACCACCGGAGTAAAAGTATCTTCGATACGACCCTTGTAGATTTCACTGCCGGTAGCCAGGATAGCGGCCTTCTTAGGAAGCAGGGGCATAATGCTGCCGATGGGTTCATCACCAGCCACCTCTCTGGCCAGTTTCATCTTATCCTCATGAATCATCAGGGGGATAATGCGCATAGCGGCGGCAGCATGGCCTTTCTTCACCAGCACATTGCGACGTTTTGTAGCAATCATCATCTCGCCGATGCTGTTGATGGCCAGCAGTTTATCTGTCTTAAGTTTAAGCACGCCGTCACAGGTAGCTTTCAGCGCGATCTTACCTTCCTTAGGATCACCGGCTTCCAGGTTGGCGCCCTGAGATAACTGACGCAGGATCTCAGCACCATCATTTTCATGGACCATACCTTCCGGATTATCCCAGACATAGATGTGTTCCTTACCGATGGAAAGCAATACAGGGATATCTTCCTCTGTAATAATATGACCCTTTCTGAAAACAGCGTCCTTCTTGACATCTTTGATGATCTGTGTCATGTCGTGGCAGAGAATCTGACCAACGGCATCTTCGGTGCGAATGCACTTCATAGTATTTATCCTCCATTACTGCGTAAGCAGCATTACTTTTTCTTTTGATACACAGCAGAAGCCCTGATCCGGAACTTTGACTCCTTCTGCTTTATCCAGTTCCCAGCGGATAACCGGGCTATCCACCACGCCTTGGGGGCGGATACTTATAATATAGGAAAATGTATCTTCGATACGGTCCGTCACTTCATAGGCGAAACTATAGGGCGCACCCTCCTGGCACAGGCGGAAATCATGAGCTCTGAGTCCTATAGCCTGCCAGAAACCTTCCCGGGGCAGGTCGAAGGCGATGCCCCATTCATCCGCCACAATTTTCCGGCCCTCTACATGGGCTTTGGAAATGTTCTTGCAGCCTGTCAATCTGGCGGCAGCTGCCGTATGAGGATCAGCAAATAATTTCCACTTTTCATCGAAAGCATCGATGTGTCCGTTCAAATAGACGGCCACCTTGTCGCTTAAGCGGTAGACTTCATCCCGGTTGTGGCTGACCAGCAAGGTGGAACCATCAAATTCCTTGATGGTATTTCTAACCACCTGTTCCATCTCCCAACGCAGTGCTGCATCCAGAGCGGAAAAAGGTTCATCCAACAGAAGAATCTCCGGCTTAGATGCCAGGATTCTGGCCAATGCAGTCCGCTGCTGCTGTCCCCCGGACAACTGTGAGGGATAATGATCCTCAAGTCCGGACAAATGCAGGGCCTCCACATATTTGCCGGCTTCCTCAGCCCGATAAGCTTTAGACTGCTTTCCCTGACGCTCCAGCCCCACCATGATATTCTCCAGAACAGTCATATTGGGAAATAAGGCGTAGTTCTGAAAGAGGAAACCTACGTGGCGATCCTGAGGTCTTATATTAATCTTCTTCTCAGAATCAAATACCAGGTGATCATTTATGCGAATGACACCCTCGTCCGGCGTCATAATGCCGGCGATGCAGCGGAGTGTCATGGACTTACCGCAGCCTGAATCCCCAAGCAGAGCCAGTGTCTCATGTCCGGCCTCAAACTTGACCTTCAGCTCGAAGTCGCCCATTTTTTTCTTGATATCGACATAGATTGCCATAGATCACCACCTGTTCTGACGGTGACTCTTACCGCCTGAGATCAGATTAATGGCAACCATGATGATCAGGGCCATGATCATCATAATGATGACCCAGACGCCGGCAGTCAGATAATCGCCGTCCTTGATAACATTAGCGATTCTCTGGGAAATGGTTCCTGTCTTGCCGGCAATATTTCCGGCCAGCATGGATGTGGCACCGTATTCACCAAGAGCTCTGGCAAATGTTAATACGGTAGCTGACGCTACACCGGGGCCTGCCGCAGGCATGACCACTCTCCAGAAGAGCTTGGTCTCAGACATGCCTAATGTTCTGGCGGCATAGACCAGATCCGGATCCACCTGTTCAAAAGCAGCTCTGGCATTCCGATACATCAAAGGAAATGCGATGACGGAAGCGGCTATGATGCAGCCAAGCCAGGTCTGAACCACTTTAATATTGAAGGACTCATACAGCCAGGCACCCAGAGGTCTTCTCAATGAAAACAATAATAATAGGAAAAAACCACTGACTGTAGGTGCCAAAACCATAGGTAGTGTCAGGATGCTGTCCACAAATGCTCTGGTCTTGGGACCACATCGCAGCACCTGTCTGGCTGCCCAAAGGCCTAAAAAAAAGCAGATGATCGTAGCCACAATACCCGTCTTCAAGGAGATCCAAAAAGGACTCCAATCGAAGCTCTTAGCTATATCCCAGATCTGCTGCATTTCTTTCCTCCTAAGTACCTATATGATAGCAGATTTTAACCATTTAGTCACAGCGAATTTTAAACTATAAAAAATCGCTTTTAAAGATAACTCGCCCTGACATGAGCCGTCGGACGAGTTATCGAAAGTAGCTATTTAGTTGGTATAAACAACAGATTACTGATTGACGATGAAGCAATATTCTTCATAAGCTGCCAGACAGAAATCATTCTGCAGGAATTCAAGGAAGTCAGCTGCAGCTGCAATCTCGGCCTCATCGGCTTCGCTGTTCTCAACCAGGCATACAGGATAAACAATAGGCCCTGTCAAAGTGCCGTCATCCTGAGCGATGATGGTCAGATCATTCTGATGATTGAAGAAATCCGAATAGTAGATAGTAGCGATTTCAACTGAACCTTCAACAGCCTTAGAGGCAGCGACTTCAACGTCATCAGCTTCATCTACTTCAACACCGCCAAGAGCTTCAGAGATCTGCTGGCTTGTGTATTCTTCCGGAGCATCTGTCTCTTCCAGAAGGCCAAGGGAAACCATAGCAATACGTGTATATTTACCAACCGGAACGCTGCCGCCGCAGATAGCTGCTGTCTTGGCATCAGACAGATTATCCCAACTTGTAACAGCGGTTTCTACATCATTACCCTTAACCAGACACAGCTGATTGGAAAGCAGGTTAACGATGCTGTCGGCTTTAACAAGACCATCCGTCTCATCCAGAGTGGTTACCTGTTTCTTACCGGCTGAGAAGAAAAGGTCATGGCCGATACCATTGGCTTCTTCGATACCCTGAAGCAGCTTACCTGAAGAACCTGTGTTGTATTCGATTTTGACATTGGGATTAGCTTCTTCATAAGCCGGAATGATCTTATCAACAAAGACAGCTTCCAGAGAAGCAGCGATATCGATATAGACTGTTGTCTGAGCAGCATCTTCTTCCACTGCTTCTTCAACTTCCTCTTCGACTTCTGATTCTTCCTCTTCAGAAGCGACTTCTTCTACTTCTGATTCTTCAACTTCCGGTGCAGGTGCTTCTGCTTTGCTGCCGCAGGCTGCCAGAGACAGAACCATGGTTGCTGCCAGACCCAGGCTTAACAGTTTCTTTCTCATCTTTATTTCTCCTATACCTTATATCGAGTATTTTTCGTAAACAACTCGAGTTCAATTACTAATTATAAACATCTCGGTTGGGATTTCAACCTTTCACTCATATCGATGCCTAATAAACTCATATCAAACTTATATAAACACTAGTTATTTCCGGATCCAAACAGCTTCTCCCAGGCAATCGTCAAAAATTCTCATATGCAGGGCGGGGTAAAGACGAATGGATATAACCTCATTTTACTGTGCATTATACACTATAATATATTATACATTGACATATATTACTCGTTAGTTTATATTATCTTATAGCGTGTTATACACAGTGTACTGGGGAGTATACTTAGACATACTTGGGGGAGCTTATGGGAAGGGAAGACCCGGAGGCAACGCTGTCCATGGAGATGAGGCGCGGAACAATCGTGCTGTGTGTGCTGTCTCTATTGGACAAACCGTCCTACGGTTACAATCTGGTCAACGAATTAGGGGAGCAGGGTCTGGCTGTTGAAGCCAACACCCTATACCCCCTTTTGCGTCGTCTCTCTTCCCGAGGGCTTCTCGAAGATAGTTGGGATACCTCCGGTGCTAAGCCTCGAAAGTACTACAAGATCACTGATAAAGGCAGAGCCCTCCGGAAAAAGATGCAGCAGGAATGGCTTCTTCTGTCAGATGCTGTTTCCCGTATCGTTTCAGTTGACAACCCATAATACTTGATAAAACGAGGCATTTACGATGGCTATCATCGATCGTCATATCGACAATTACATAGATCAGATCCTGCGCCACCTTCCCTTCTGGGAACGCAACGCAGCCCGAATCTTCTTCCGGGATCAGATTAATAATTACCTGGAATACATGTGCGAAGGTGAACAGCCTTCTCTCCGAGACCTGAGAAAGATCAAAAAATATCTGGGATCTCCAAAGACTGTGGCCCGCACCTATCGTCTGGACAAAGCCAATCGCCGCAATATGCTGACCCCTCATTCCGAGGAATTCACCGCAAGAAATGAAAGCAGCGATGGCAAGGCCGGCATTCGACAGTTGGAAAAGAAAGCTGTGCGAAAAGTCAATCGGGCTATCAAAGCGGCCAACACCGATGACTTCCGCTACTATTTCAAAACCATTCTTCGCATCATGACAGCCCTGGCTGTCCTGTGCGCCGCCATCGGTTTTATCAGCTTCCTGAAAAGCGGCACTCATCCTCTGCTCTTCATTCTGGGGCTGATCGTAGCCTGCGGAACATCCGCCTTCCGCATGTTCCTGCCATTTTCCGAAGGCAAAAAAATAAAGAAAGACGAATCCGCCTTTCTTCAGGATGATGATTACATCGGCAGTGTCTACCGCACCGACGTGTATCAGAGTCTTTATAAATGATTTCAATGATCAACGATCATTCTTACTTTTATTCTTATATTCCCCTATATAGCAAGACCGACGCAGCCGCGCGTCGGTCTTGTTATGTTTTATCCTGTATATTCGAGCAAAGATCGGAGTAACTACGAAAAAAGAACGCCTTGCGGCGTTCTTCATTACTTCGTTGCATTCTTCAAGTTCAGATAGAAGTTCATCTTGGTGGTGATGACATAAGGGCTGACCAGGAGAAGACCTACACCCAGTGACATGACGCAGAGGACGATCCAGCCGATAAAGGACAGATACATGAAAAAGAGCTTGCCATGCATACCTTTCATAAGTCGAATGCTTTCCTTTATCGCTTCTGTGGTATCCATAGTCTCATCATCTACCAGGATGGGCAAAGTCAGAGAAATGCTCAGGGAAATGTAGAGATAACACAAACCACCCAGCAGGAACCAGACCGCTGCCATGATAAAGCGGCCGGGATTCATCCCATCAGCCCCCATAAGAAGCATATAGGTGACACCCACAAAGACCAATTCCATCAAAGTCTTCACCAGGCCAAAGTAAAGATAGCGGTCTGTGCCTGAGCGGAAGCCATAGTAGGTATCCTTGCCTACTTCCTGCTCACCCTTCAGGATCTGCAGAGAGATTCTTGCCTGGCCGGCTTTGAAGATATACATGAGAATGCTGACGACCACACTGATGCCAAGGCCTATCAGGTTAAGGGCACCATCGGATGCCGTCTGCCCAGGTGTCAGAGAATCTGCCAGAATCAGGATAGCAAAGTACAGAAGCGCTGCTGATACAGGACCTCGATAATGTCCCTGAAGGGCCATACGTGTGCTGGTTTTAAGATAATCGATCTGCATAGGCCCTCCTTATATTCCCACCGGACCTGCTGCGGGCACATTGGCACCATTAAGCAGGTTCTGGTAAAGATTTATGATATTCTGCTGGATAATGTTCATGACATCTGAAGGAGCATTGGCACTGTTAGGATCCACATTTGCCAGGTCATGGATGATCTGCTGCCATGTGCCTGTTGTAAAAAGAATATAGAAAAAAATGCCCATAATCAGGATAAAAACAAGGCTGCTGACGATAGACAGCAACATGCCAAGTTTAGCTCTTCCTGTCATAACCGGCGTTCTGGAAAGCAGAGCACAGATGACCCCCATGCTGCCTACCACCGGTGACATCCCTGTCATGAACAGCAAAATTGACGCTATCCCAAGGAATAGCGCCATATTTGCCTGAACATTATTGTTATTCATTGTATTTTCCGGCATAAAACTCTCCGTCAAAT
Source organism: Candidatus Equihabitans merdae (assembly GCA_018065025.1). Lineage (GTDB taxonomy): Bacteria > Bacillota > Clostridia > Lachnospirales > Lachnospiraceae > Chordicoccus > Chordicoccus merdae. The sequence continues at coordinate 2,674 of JAGHUB010000027.1, read as the reverse complement.
CTTACCCATCTTCTGTAAAGCAACTTTGATGGCTGTGTAATACTCAGTAGTGGTATGAACATTTTCTTCAGAGATACCGGCTGCGATCGCATCGTCTATGGATTCATAATCGGACTGAGCCAGAATCAGAGAAAGCATTTCCTGATAAACATCACTGTCGTGATCGATGCCTTCAGAAGCAAGAACAGCCTTGTTGACCAGAGCCCATTTTACTTCTGTCTTGATGTATTCATCCATGCTGTCGCCATATCCGGCAGCCTGCATGTATTCTTCTGTGGTCATGCCGTAGCTTTCAGCCTGAGCTGCTACAGAATCCATGATCGTTTTTTCCATCATGTCATAGATATTCTGGGGAAGCTTCTTAACGGTAGAAATATCTGTAACGCAATCCCACATATCACGCCATACGCGATGGATGGTGCACATGAAGACAGCATCCTGACCGGCCAGATCTTCAGCCTGATAGTTTTCCGGGAAAGTAACATCAACTTCAACGGTTTCGCCGGCCTTAGCGCCTACCAACTGATCTTCAAAACCGGGAATAAACTGACCTGAACCAAGAGTCAGGTCGGCATTGTCAGCACTCATGCCATCTTTGGCTTCGCCGTTGACTGTGCCGGCATAATCCATGGTAACAGTAGCACCCAAAATGCCTTCGGCCAGATCTACTTCATAACCTGCCAGTTCAGCGATACCATCCGGCATACCTGTTGCCTTAGAAGGATCTCTTGAAAGAGCCAGCTTTGTGTAATCACCAAGAGTAATGAAATCTTCAACATTGTCGAAGTCGGCATCTTCAGCCACGACTTCAATTTCAGACAGATCCTCTTCTACAAAGATATCAACCGGTGTCACCTGCCCTGATGACTGGATACCGCTTTCCTCTGTAGCGCCTTCCTCGCTAGTGCTTTCCGGAGCAGATGTGGTATCTGTTGCTTCTTCAGAACTGCCGCAGCCGCCCAGCACCAGTGCTGTGCACATCATGCCGCAGATCAGCCAATTCTTAAAATGTTTCATTTCTACGCCTTTCGTCTTAACGTTTTATTGAGAGAATAACCCCGCCATTTTCCTGAACCGGAACGGTGATCTGATTCAGATTTACAGGCAGGACACTCTCCCGGTCTGACCAGCCATTTTCACTGCTTGTCAGAACTTGCTTTACCGTCACATCTTCACCAAAGGAGATACCCAGAGCTGTCAGAGAAATCTGAGCCTCAGAAGCCTCGGAGGAAGCATTGATGACTGTAATGACAGCTTCTTCTTCATCGAATCTGCCATATGCGATGAGGGAACCGGACTCATAAAGCTCTGTCCAGGAACCTTCTCTCAATACCTGATACCTATGTCTCAGGCGGCCCATAGCCTTATAGAAAGCCAGGACTTCTTTATTTTCATGACCCCAGGGATAAGTCCGGCGATTGTCCGGATCTGTAAAGCCGGGCACAGCGGTTTCATCGCCATAATAAATTGTCGGCGCGCCGATCCAGGTCATCTGCATCATAAGGGCCTGACGCAGGATGGGATAAGATACATCTTCTCCTGCCGCCTGAGAACCAATATCAGAAACACGGCCCACCTTATGGTTTGTACGGGTGATGAATCTTGAATGATCGTGGTTGTCCAGCTCATTCATAGCGCTCATCAGGGACTGTCCGGACAGACAACGCATCTTGTCCTTCATGGTATCAAAGAAAGCTCGTCCGTCGCCGGTCTTCTCCGGGAAATAGCCGTCGCTGTGCTTCTCCATACCTGTCAGGAAAAATGTAACCGGCTCCATAAAGGCATCATAGTTCATGATGGTATCCCATTCACCGCCCTGCAGATAGGAGGAAGGATCACCATAATGCTCAGCCAAAATACAGGCATCCGGATTGGCCGCTTTAACTCGCTTGCGGAAACACTGCCAGAAGTAATGATTGAATTCCGGTGTATGTCCCAGATCCGCTGCCACATCCAGTCGCCAGCCATCCACACAATAAGGCGGCTTCAGCCATTTCTCAGCAATAGACAGGATGTGCTCCTGCAGATCCATGGAGGCTTCGAAGTTAAGTTTGGGTAATGTAGCATGGCCCCACCAGCCATCATACTGTTCATTGTCAGGCCATTCGTCCCGATGGAAATCAAAATAATAACGATAGGGACTGACAGAACTTTCGTAAGCGCCCTTCTCATAGCCCATTTCGGGACGATAGAGACGCTCCCGGTTCAGCCATTTATTGAAGGACCCACAATGATTAAAGACACCATCCAGGATAACCTTCATACCACGGCGATGGACTTCTTCCATGAATTTGGCGAAGAAGGCATCCGAAGCGGCCAGATTGTCAGGATTCGTAACACGATTCCGATAGCGCTCTGCCCCTTTGTTATCCTTGGCACCCTCTTCCAGCAAAGCACCTTCATCATAAGGAATCACTGTCAGATGAGGATCGATATGTTCATAATCCTGGGTGTCGTATTTATGATTGGAAGGGGATACAAAAATTGGGTTAAAGTAGAGGACTTCCACGCCCAGTTCCTGGATATGATCCAGTTCCTGCAGAACACCCTGCAAGTCGCCGCCTTTGAAATGACCTACCTCCATGCTTTCAGGAGGTGCATCCCAGTCGTCGATGTGGCGGACCGGAGCATTAAGGTAATAATACTCATTGGTCATGACATCGTTGGAGGGATT
>JAGHUB010000330.1 GCA_018065025.1 Candidatus Equihabitans merdae | reverse complement strand
GTAGATGCTATGTATCAGAATTATCAGGGCGTCAGCACCTATAATTCCGTTCAGAACGGCAATATTCAGGAACTTGTAGACAGTGATTGGACTCAGATCCGGTACCTGGATCAGAACCACATCTCCTTCCGTAAAGGCCCGGGTAATATGCCGGAAAATGAACTGGCAGGTATTCGCTACGTTCTTGCCGAATCCGATTGCCTGATTCTTGGAGACTATAAGGTTTGGAAGCAGGTAGGTCACATTTACATCTATAAAAATGACACCATTGATGGCATCTGTTCATATTACGATGAAAATGATGTCACAGTGGTGGATCAGGATGAGATCAAGGTCAAACAGTCTAAACTGGATCAGGAAGCAGACCTTGATTTCAATAAACAGCTTAGAGATGACAGAGTTGACGGCAAGGTGACAGCTTCTGAAGATGGTTACCTCATCATCGCTTATCCTTTTGAAAGTGGTTGGAAAGCTTATGTGGATGGTCAGGAAGTGGAGACCTTCAAAGCTAACAAGGCCTATCAGGCTGTGAAACTGTCTGCCGGTACCCATGAGGTAGCTCTTAGATTCTATTGTCCCCTGGTTCGGGAGAGTCTCATTGTAACACTGGTTTCTCTGCTTATCTTTGCAGGAACCTGGGTTTATTCAGCGAGAAAGAGGAGGACTGCATGCAAGTCTTCTACAAAGTAAAAAAAGCATATCGCTATCTGAAGCACTTTGGTTGGAAGGAATTCTGGAACCATGTAAAAGATCGTCTGGAACCGGAAGATGTGCCTTATGATCCCTGGTTTCATCAGCACCAGCCTGATGAAAAAGAACTGGAGAAGATGCGGAAGATTGGCGTTCCCGGTGGTCCTTTGATCTCTGTGGTGATCCCTTGCTACAAGACACCCAAAGCTTATCTGGAACAGCTTCTGGAAGCTTTCAAGGCCCAGACCTATGAGAACTTCGAATTGTGTCTGGCAGATGCTTCACCGGATGATTCCGTAAAGATTATCGTGGATGCTTATGCATCAGACCAGCGTATCCGCTATCAGAAGTTAACAGACAATGCCGGTATCGCTCAGAACACCAATCAGGCCGTTGCTATGGCTACCGGCGATTATATCGGTTTCATGGATCACGACGATCTCATTGCTCCCCATACACTGTATCGGGTAGCTGAGGCTATCGTTCGTGAAGGGGCAGATCTTCTTTATACGGATGAAGATAAGGTTACTCATGACCTGAAGAAGCATTTCCAGCCCCACTTTAAACCGGATTTCAATCTGGACCTGCTTAGAAGCAACAATTACATTACTCATTTTCTGGTAGTGAAACGCAGTCTTATCGGAGATGAGACACCCTTTGATCCGGCCTTTGACGGGGCTCAGGATTACGATTTCATTTTCCGTATGACAGAGAAGGCTTCCAAGATCTGTCATATTCCGGAGATCCTCTATCATTGGCGGACTCATGAAGCTTCCACAGCTGACAATCCTATGAGTAAGCTTTACGCTTATGAAGCCGGTAAGAGAGCTATCGAAGGCAATCTTCGTCGCTCAGGCACTGCCGGGGAAGTGGAATTGCTGCCGGATTACGGTTTCTACCGGGTTCATTATCCTGTGGAAAATGATCCGCTGCTTTCCATCATTATTCCCAACAAGGATCATGTTGCAGCGCTTAAGACCTGCCTGGAAGGCATCCGTCAGGCTTCTTATAAAAATGTGGAAATTCTCATTGTAGAAAACAACAGCGAAGAGGACCAGACATTTGCTTATTATGATTCTCTGGCAGATGAAAAGGATATCAGAGTCCTGAGATATCAGGGTGGTTTCAATTATTCCGCTATCAACAATTTCGGTGTGAGAGAAGCCAAGGGGGATTACCTGCTTTTCCTCAATAATGATGTACGTGGTGTCATTACTCCGGATTGGATCAGTGAAATGCTTGGGGTATGTCAGCGCAAAGATGTGGGTTGTGTTGGCGCCCGTCTCTATTATCCTAATGACACCATCCAGCATGCCGGTTGTGTCATCGGTATGGGCGGTGTTGCCGGGGCTATGTTTGTAGGTCTTCCCAAGGGCCGCAGCGGCTACCTCCACAAGGCAGCCATTTTGCAGGATCTCAGCGCTGTTACAGCTGCCTGTATGATGGTGCCCGCCTCTGTATTCAATGAGGTCGGAGGCTTTACCGAAGAACTTACCGTGTCTTTCAATGATATGGATCTGTGTCTGAAGATCGGGAAAGCAGGCTATCGTGTAGTTTATGACCCCTACGCTGAGCTCTACCATGACGAATCCTTATCCAGGGGTCCGGAAGACAATCCTGAGAAAGTTCGCCGCTTCCAGGAAGAAATCGAGTACATGCGTGTTCATTGGCTGGACATGCTGAAAAATGGCGATCCTAACTACAACCCGAATCTGTCATTAAAGAAATGGCATTATTCTTTGAAAGTGTAACTTTATGAGTCAACCAACAGTCAGTATCGTTATACCCAATATGAACGGGGCCGCTTATCTGCGGGCCTGTCTGGAATCGGTACGAAAACAGCAGGGCGTGACAAGAGTCATCGTGGTGGACAATGCATCTACCGACGGCAGCGATGCCATGGTTAAGGAGATCATTCCGGATGCACAGTTGATCCGTTTTGAAACCAACACCGGCTTCTGTGGTGCTGTTAATGCCGGTATCGCAGCTTCGATGGATCTGGATTACGTGATCCTTCTTAATAATGATACCGTCATTGAGCCCGATTTTACCCGTTATCTGGTGGAAGCCATGGCAGATGAAAATGTCTTTTCCGCCCAGGCCCGTATGTTATCCATGCAGGATGCTTCAGTTATCGACGATGCCGGTGACTTATACTGTGCTCTGGGATGGGCATTTGCCTATGGCAAGGGCAAGAAAGACGGACCTCGCTATCAGAAGAGTCGTCGCCTCTTTTCCTGCTGTGCCGGCGCAGCCATTTATCGCATTAGCATGCTGAAAGAAATCGGCGTCTTTGATGAAGCCCATTTTGCCTATCTGGAAGATCTGGATATCGGCTGGAGAGCTCGTCTCAACGGCTATATGAACATTTATGAGCCCAGGGCAGTGGTCCATCATGTGGGCAGTGCTTCCAGCGGTTCCATTTACAACCTGTTTAAGGTTAGGAATTCTTCAAGAAATTCCATCTATGTGATTGGCAAGAACATGCCCTGGTGGCAGGTGATCCTTAATCTGCCGCTGCTGATTCCCGGCTACCTGGTAAAGACCTTGTTCTTTATTTTGAAGGGGTATGGCAAAGACTATATTGCCGGCATCGGTAAAGGCGTAGCTCTTAGTATTAAAGGAGCAAAAGAGGGCAAAAAAGCCTTCAAAGGACTGAAAAAATTGCCTTATTGCCTGCGCCTTCAGCTGGAGCTTTGGTTCAATCTGATTCTTCGATTAAAGCAGCCATTTGACCGTTAAATTACCATAAATGCCTCAAAACTGGACAGTTTCCCCAAGTTATGGTAGACTTTCGCATAATAACGGGCTTTTCTAAGAGGTAAGAGTTTTGGTCGAAAAAAGTCAGAAGTTTTATAATCGTTTCCTGCTTGTGATGGATGCCGTGGTCATGATCCTGGCCTATGTGCTGGCATGGTCTCTGAGATTCCGCAGTGGTTTGATGGGCTCTTCTGTAGAAGTTATTCCCATGATCTACTACATGGCAGCCCTGATCTTGCTGGTGCCGGGCACCTTGATCCTGAATGCAGCCTTTGGTCTCTATACAGGCTCCCGTGTTAAAGGACGCCGCAATGAGATCGCCGGTATTCTGGGCGCCAATATAAGCAGCATGCTGATTCTTTTGATGGTGCTGTATCTGGTCCATCAGGATAACTGGTCACGTTCCATGATTTTCGTCTTCTATATGATGAATATCGTGGTTATCAGTTTTCTGCGTCTGCTGGTCAATCACCTGGTTAAGAAGACTCTCAAGTCAGGTAAATTCCAGCGTAACATTCTGCTGATCGGTTATAGCCGTGCCGCAGAAGAGTTTATTGACCGCGTCATTGACAATCCTGAATGGGGTTTCAATATCCGTGGTATTTTGGATGATAAGGTTCAGGCAGGTACCTTGTATAAGAACATCAAGGTTCTGGGCCGTATCGATAACCTGATGATCATCCTTCCGGAGAATCATCTGGATGAGATCGTAATCACCCTGGGTCTGTCAGAATATTATCGTCTGGAACAGATCGTTACACTTTGCGAGAAGTCCGGTGTTCATACTAAGTTCGTACCGGATTACAATAAAATCATTCCCACAAGACCCTATACTGAAGATCTTAAAGGTCTGCCGGTAGTTAATATCCGTTATGTGCCCCTGACCAATCCTTTCTGGTCAGCTGTTAAGCGCCTGATGGATATCGTTCTTGGCAGTATCGGCCTCATCGTGGCATCACCGGTTATGCTGGTCTGTGCCATTTTGATCAAGGCCACAGATAAGGGTCCCCTTGTTTTCGAACAGGAGCGTGTAGGTCTTCACAATAAGACCTTCAAGATGTATAAATTCCGTTCTATGGTAGTGCAGGATGAGTCCAAGGAGAAGAAAGCCTGGACAGTCAAAGACGATCCCCGTGTTACCAAGATCGGTAAGTTTATGCGTAAGACCAGTGTGGATGAATTACCTCAGCTCATCAATATCATCAAGGGTGATATGTCCCTGGTAGGACCTCGCCCCGAGAGACCCTTCTTCGTTGAGAAGTTCCAGGAAGAGATTCCCCGCTATATGGTCAAGCACCAGGTACGTCCCGGTCTGACAGGATGGGCCCAGGTCAACGGATACCGTGGCAATACATCCATCGCCAGACGTATCGAATGCGATCTTTACCATATTGAGAACTGGACTATTGGTCTGGATATCAAAATAATGTTTTTAACGGTGTTTAAAGGATTCATCAACAAAAACGCCTACTAAGGAAGAGTATGTCAGAAGAAAGATATAATTCACGTAGATTAAGTCGTCCGGAAGGTCGTAGTTATTCGGGTGACGAGGAATATTCAAGTAACCGCAGACGTTCATCTTATGATGAAAATGCAAGTCGCCGTAGACGCTCATCTGAAGACGAATACGCAAGCCGTCCCAGACGTTCATCTTATGATGAAAATGCAGGCCGCCGTAGACGTTCAGCATACGATGAAGATGCAAGTCGTTCCAGACGCAGTTCTGATGATGAGTATACAAGTCGTCGCAGCCGTACAAGCAGTGATGATCGTTCAGGCCACCGCAGTCGCCCCGATACACGTCACTCCTCAGGCAGCCGCACCCGTTCAGCTGCTTATGCCCGCAATAAGAAGAGAAAAAAGAAGAATCGCCGTAAGGGCAGAGTCGCTCTGTTTATCCTGGAGATTTTGATTCTGTTTGTTCTGGTAGGTGGTATCTTTGTTTATGCCAAGGTTAACGAAGGCTTAAGAAAGATGGATACTGTGGATACAGAAGATCCCAATCAGAACATCGATAATGTTCAGATCAATGAAGAAGTTGCGGTAGATAAGGTTATGTCGGGTTACACAAATATCCTTCTTCTGGGTATTGATGCCCGTGGTGAAGATGATCCGGATTATTGTAACTCCGATACTATGATCATCTGCAGTATCAATAACGACAACGGTGAGATCAAGATGGTATCCGTCTATCGTGATACTTTCCTCAACGTTGATCCGGATGAATGGAACTTCCAGAAGGCCAATGCCGCTTACTGCTTAGGTTCCATCACCCAGTGTCTGTCTATGATGAATCGAAACCTGGATCTGAATCTGACAGACTATATGATCATGGACTTTACCGCTGTTGCTACTATGGTAGATGATGTTGGCGGTATCGACATCGATCTGACAGAAAATGAAATCGTTTTCATGAACGACTACTGTGTCGAAACATCTGAAGCTACAGGTATGCCCTATACACCTATTCCTCAGGTGGCAGGTACCTACACACTTAATGGTGTTCAGGCTGTATCCTACTCACGTATTCGTTACACAGAAGGCCACGATCTGAAGCGTACACAGCGTCAGAGACTGGTTATCCAGAAGATCGTTAATAAAGCCCGTTCACAGGGCCTGGATGCCATCAATCGTATCATTGATGATGTCTTCCCGCTGTGCAAGACTAACCTGTCTAATGCCATGATCATCAAGATGGCAGCTCAGATGTTTGGTTACTACGATATCGTCAATACCTGCGGTTTCCCGTCAGCTATGCTGACAGAATCTCCCTATGTCAATCCGGAATACTTCGTCCCTGTCACTCTGGAACAGAATGTCAGAGAATTGCATGAATTCCTCTTTGGCCAGACAGATTATGAGCCTTCAGAGACTGTCAAGAGCTATAGCCAGTACATCATTGATGAAAGCGGCTTTGATGCTTCCTATCACGATCTGGCTGTGGGCGCTACAGAGATTCCCCCTGCAGGTTCGGAAGCCGATGCTGTAAAATAAAACTTATTTTCAGGAGAATCAACACATGGGTGAATTCACCACCGTTGATGTTATCATTCCGTCATATAAGCCGGGCAAGTCTTTCCGCATCTTGCTGGAAAGACTGGAAGCCCAGACTCATGCTCCCAATCATATTCTAATCATCAATACAGAAGAGTCCTTCTGGGACAATGCATTGATTGAGGGCATCTCTTCAGCGGAAGTATTTCATATAAAACAGAATCAGTTCGATCATGCCGGTACCCGCAATATGGGTGCCGGATTTTCGCGTGCTGATGTTATCGTTTTCATGACCCAGGATGCCATTCCTGCAGATGAATATCTCATTGAAAGTCTGCTGGATGGCTTCAGAGAGCCTTCTATCAAGGCTGTCTATGCCCGACAGCTCCCTGCAGAAGATGCCGGTATGATCGAGCAGTTCACAAGAGGATTTAACTACCCCAATCGCTCTATGAAGAAGAAGGAAGAAGACCTGAAGCGCATGGGTATCAAGGCATTTTTCTGCTCTAACGTTTGCGCTGCCTACGATCACGCCTATTTTAAGGCTATGGATGGTTTCAGAGTGCCGGCTATCTTCAATGAAGATATGGTATTTGCCGGCAGTGCACTGAGGGCCGGTCAGGC
>JAGHUB010000422.1 GCA_018065025.1 Candidatus Equihabitans merdae | reverse complement strand
ATCCTAAGACTTGTCAGGTAATCGTTACCGATCTTGGCTTTGGAGGCTTCTTCGAAGCTTCCGGTCTGGCCTGGTCGGATACCTTGCCCTTATAAGGAGGTGGCCATATGAGTTTATGTCGTTTGTGCCGTATTAAGCGGGCCAATACTCCTTTCTATCTGAATACTATTGGTGTCAATGCCTATAGTTTGGAAGAGCTTTGCTATTACATCGTCAACTATCCCATTTTGCTGGATGAGACCTTCTATTGTTCTGAACTGGCTGTCTGGGTCAGAGAAGAACTGGGTCTGCCGGGCCTTGGCCGTTCTCTTGAACGGGCTATGGAAGAAGAACTGGATGCCACGGCTTTCGTGGAAGCTATTTTGCGTGAAGACAATTATCTTGATGCAGCCATGGCCAGAGCATTTTCCGCAACATGGGTAAAACAGTCCAGACTGTCTGCGGAAAGCCGTCTTAAAAAGAAGGGTGACGCCCTGGTCAAATGCGGCAAGCCTTCCGCAGCCATCAATGTCTATGAGTCACTGCTGCAGAATCCGGAAGCCCAGTTGTCAGATGAAATGAAAGCTTCTGTCTACCACAATAAGGGTGTGGCGGCTATCCGTCTGCTGGAATACCGTCAGGCTCTGGCGGATCTGGAGAAGGCCTGGTCACTGTCTCACAGTGGCGACAATCTGAGAGCTTACCTCCTGGCTTATGCACTTTGCAAGCCCAGAGCCCAGTACGAAGAGGAAATCAAAAGACTGGGTGTGGATCCCAAAACTGCCGAATTGATCGAGCAGGAATTGCGTGAAGCTGCGGAAAATGTGGCTTATCCGCCTATTCCTGACAAGGAAGCCTATCTAGCCTCCATTACCTCGGACTACCATCGCCAAACTGGTGTTTGACAGATGCGTCATTTCATGGTAGTATCTAGGAACGCTTTAGCATGGTACAGTATTAGCATGTTAAGTAAATTAAAATGCCGGTGGGGACCGGCAAATGGAGGAAAAGTATTATGAAAAAAATGTTAGTTTTTGCTTTAACAGCTGTTATGGCTTTCAGCATGACAGCCTGCGGCGCTAAGCAGGAAGCTGCTGCTCCTGCTGAAGAAGCTGTTGCTTCTGAAGAAGAAGTCGCTGAAGAAGTTGAAGAAGAAGTCGAAGAAGTTGCTGAAGAAGCCGAAGAAGCTGAAGAAGCTGCTGAGCTGAAGAGCGCTGTTGAAGATGGTATCTTCACAGTTGGTTTCGATGCTGAATATCCGCCCTATGGCTACATGGATGACAACGGCGAATACACAGGTTTCGACCTGGAACTGGCTCAGGCTGTTTGTGACCTGGAAGGTTGGGAACTTGAAAAGAAGCCCATCAACTGGGATGCTAAGGATGCTGAACTGAATGCTTATGCTATCGACTGCATCTGGAACGGTTTCACAATGAACGGTCGTGAAGATGATTACACCTTCTCAGTTCCCTATGTAAACAACAGCCAGGTTATCGTTGTTTCTTCTGAATCCGGCATCAAGACTCTGGCCGATCTGGAAGGCAAGGTTGTTGGTGTACAGCAGGCTTCCGCTGCTCTGGATGTTCTGACAGATGAAGAAAGCGACATGAAGGAACTTGGCGATTCTCTTGGCGAAATCAAACAGTTCTCTGACTACAACACAGCTTTCACAGAACTGCAGGCTGGTGCTCTGGATGGTCTGGCCATCGACATCGGTGTTGCTAAATATCAGCTGAACAGCCGTGGCGAAGGTTTCGAAATGCTTGAAGAAGCCCTGAACGCTGAAGAATATGCTGTTGGTTTCCGTCTGGGCGATACAGAAATGGCTGACATCATCAATGCCGACCTGGCTAAGCTGATGGAAGACGGCACAATCATGAAGCTGGCTGAAAAGTATGAAATCGCTGATATGATTTCTCTGGAGTAATTATTCTCCTATCTAAATTATTTTAAGCCTTACGGCCCCCTCGGATTTTCCCAAGGGGGTCGATTGTTGTCAGACACCTCTGATCATGTTGTCTTGTAAAAAAGAGAGGAGCACAAATGTCTATTCAGACGATGTTAATGCAGCTGCTTGGCGGTTTTGGCCAGACAGTTATCATCTTTCTTCTGACACTGGTGATATCCCTGCCCCTTGGTATGCTGGTTTATTTTGGCCGGGCCAGTCGTCTCAAACCTGTCAGTGCATTGGTTAAGGTCTATATCTCCATCATGCGCGGCACACCTCTGATGCTGCAGCTTCTGCTGTGGTATTTCGGTCCCTTCTATCTGTGGGGCGCCAACATCGGTGGTTATAAGTTTACAGCTATTATCATCGGCTGTTCCGTTAACTATGCCGCCTATTTTGCTGAGATCTACCGTTCCGGTATCGAGTCTATTCCTAAGGGCCAGTATGAAGCTGCACAGCTTCTGGGCTACAGCAAGGCACAGACATTTATCCATATCATCCTGCCTCAGGTTATCAAGATCGTTATGCCTTCTGTTACCAACGAAGTCATTACCCTGGTTAAGGATACCTCTCTGGTTTACTCCGTATCCTACGTAGAAATGCTGGCTGTTGCTAAGCAGATTTCTGCCGCACAGACCACCATCTTCCCGCTGGTGGCTGCCGGTGTCTTCTACTATATCTTTAACGTTATCGTTGCCTTCCTCATGGAACGTATCGAGAAGCGCCTGAACTATTATCATTAAGGAGGTCTTTTTATGAGCTTATTAGAGATCAATGGTATTAAGAAGTCCTTCGGTGATCATCAGGTTCTGAAGGATATCAGCATCCATGTTGATGAAGGTGAGATCGTTTCCATCATTGGCCGAAGCGGTTCCGGTAAGACTACCATTCTCCGTTGTGCCACTATGCTGGAGACTATCGATGACGGCAGCATCGTCTATATGGGTGAGACCGCTGTTAAGGCAGAAAATGGTGTGCTGACTTATGCATCATCTGCTGATCGCAAGCGTATCAATGGTTATTTCGGTCTGGTTTTCCAGAACTTTAACCTCTTCCCTCATCGCTCTGTTATGGAAAATATCACAGACGCTCCCATCAAGGTATGGAAGCGTAACAAGGATGAGGTTTATGCCGAGGCCCGTGCCCTGCTGAAACGTATGGACCTGGCAGACAAAGAGAATGCTTATCCCTGCCAGCTTTCCGGTGGTCAGTGTCAGCGTGTGGCGATCGCCCGTGCTCTGGCTCTTAATCCTAAGGTGCTCTTCTTCGACGAGCCCACATCCGCTCTGGATCCGGAACTGACAGCAGAAGTTCTGCGTGTTATCAAAGGCCTGGCCGAACTTCACATCACCATGGTTATCGTTACTCATGAGATGAACTTCGCCAGAAATATTTCCGACCGCGTCATCTTCATGGATGAAGGCCGCATCGCTCTGGAAGGCACACCGGCAGAAGTATTTGATTCCGGTAATGCCCGTCTCACAGAGTTCCTGGGTAACTACAGCGACTAAAGCTGGCATTTGGCGAACGCGTAAATTCAAAGGCTGTGAACCTGCCAAAATAAGGGTTCACAGCCTTTTATATGCTTGACGGAATTTGCCCGCGCAGTTGTTTTGTTGTAAAATACCAGTAGGTATGTGCTGCAGTGCAGATCACATTAATTATCAATTTCAGAAAATAGAGGAAGACAGACTATGAACGAAGATCGTTATCAGAGCCCCTTATCCGGACGTTATGCCTCCAAAGAGATGCAGGCTATCTTTTCAGCTCAGAAGAAGTTCACCACATGGCGTAAGCTGTGGGTTGCTCTGGCTGAGACCGAACATGAACTGGGCCTGGATATCACACAGGAACAGATTGATGAACTGAAGGCTCACATCGAAGATGTCAATTACGAAGTGGCCGCTGAACGTGAGAAAGTGGTACGTCACGACGTTATGTCTCATGTCTATGCTTACGGTCTTCAGTGTCCCAAAGCCAAGGGCATCATTCATCTGGGCGCCACCAGCTGCTACGTTGGTGACAACACTGATGTCATTATCCTTCGTGATGCGCTGGATCTGATTCGCAAGAAACTGGTCAATGTTATCGCCAACCTGGCTTCATTTGCCGACCAGTACAAAGAACTGCCCTGCCTGGCTTATACACATTATCA
>JAGHUB010000066.1 GCA_018065025.1 Candidatus Equihabitans merdae | reverse complement strand
CATCTGTTGGCACGGTCGCAGCCCGGATAATCATCTTCCAGACAGGCCACCGGTTTCAGGGATGTCTCCATCAGATTAAGGATATCATACATGGTGTATTCTTCAGGGGCCTTGGTCAGGCGATAGCCGCCGCCCTTGCCGCTGACACCGGATACATAATTGGCGTTAACCAGTTCTCTGACGATGATCTCCAGATATTTTTTTGAAATAACCTGTCGCTGTGCTATATCTCGAAGGGCTACGTTGCCTTCGCTGGCGTGTTCTGCCAGATCCAGCATAACCCGCAGTGCATAGCGTCCTCGTGTCGAAATCATAATAACCTCCGTTCCATCACCCATTGTAGATGGTATTGAGCTATACATCAACAATTATTTGTATACTTTAGATGAAACGGTATAGCAGCATCCAAACAGGAGGATGATAATCATCCGGCAAATGTTTCAATCAGTAAGGTTATCATAACAGATATTAGGAGTCTTGTGAAATAAAGGATATCCCATAGATCTAATATACTCGATATATCCTAAATCTGCTTATACCTTCTTTTCAATATTGGGAGGCAGGCGTTTCATCAACTTGGTCAGATTAATGGTAAGCTGCCCTTCGTAGATGGAGACGGGAATGTCGTCGGTCATCTGATAAATGGTAGGGAAGGGAAGAGCGTTGGCCTCTTCCTTAGAGAAGAGGTAGACAATGATCATTCTTCGAGAGGGGTCGATCATCCAATACTCTTTAACACCGGCCTTCTTATATTTGCTTGCTTTGATATGCATATCCTTATCTCTGGTGGAAGGAGATAAGACTTCCACGATAAAATCAGGAGCGCCGTAGCAGCGCTGTTCCAGAACTATGGAAGGATCGCAGACGATAAAGAAATCCGGCTGCACCATGGTGTAATTATCGCAGTCCAACTGGACATCGGCCGGGGCTATAAAGGGGATACAGTGACCGTCATGATCGTAGATATAATTGGCAATCTGGCGATGTATCTCACCGGCAATCAACTGGTGCATATTGGAAGGACTGGCCATGTCGTAGAAGACACCATCGATCAGCTCTACCCGGGGTTCATCCGGCAGGGCATAGTAGTCGTCGATGGTGTAGAGGGTCTTGGGTGGATCGTTGTAAGCGGCCTGGGGGTCCCGGATGTAGTCCATTACTGAGATGCCGCTTTCGTATGTGTAAACTACTTTGGGAAGAAGGGCTTCTTCCAAAGCTTCGATGGCCTTGGCACGAGGTTCCTTGGTCTCTCCACTTAGGATCTTCTGAAGAGTACCAAGGGGAATACCCGTGATCTCGGCCAATTTCTTGTTGGAATAACCTTTTTTCTTTTTATAATAGAGAATTTTATTGAGATCCATGGCTGGCTCCTTTGGGGTAAGTTTATGTATAGTTGCAGAGTTGATCCGTAAACGGTTGCATCTTGATCACGAAAAGAGAAACGGTTTCAAAACGGTTGCAAAATATTCAAATCCAGATATAATAATCAAAATAAAACCTTGTTAAAACCATTATATTCATAGACTGCCGGTTGTCAACTTAAGAATAGGCAAGTCAAATTTTCCGTCTATTTCGTGGGTTTTGTGCTATTATTAATGGTATGACAGAAGAACAGAATGAAAAACAATATATTAGGATGACCACAGAACCGGTGCCACGTCTTGTAACGGCATTGGCTGTGCCTTCCATTGCAACTATGCTGGTCAGCAGTATCTACAACATGGTGGATACTGCTTTTGTTGGCACCCTGGGTACCAGTGCCAGCGGCGCCATTGGCGTGGTTTTCGGCTACATGGCCATTCTCCAGGCCATCGGTTTTCTGTGCGGTCAGGGTACCGGCAGTGTCATGTCCCGCTTTATGGGTCAGCAAAATGAAGCAGAGGCTAACCGCTATGCTTCCACAGGCTTCATGCTGACATTTTCCTTGGGAACTATCGTTGCCCTGCTTAGCCTGCTCTTCTTTGAGCCTTTGATCTACATGCTGGGCAGCACCGACACCATCGCTCCTTATGCCAAGATCTACGTTGGCTTCATTATCGCTTCAGCTCCATTCTTCACATCCAGTTTTACTATGAACAATCTGCTGAGATATGAAGGCAAGGCCAAGCTTGGTACTATGGGGATGCTGACCGGTTCGGTTTTAAATATCTTCGGCGACTTTCTGCTGATCTTTGTTTTCAAGATGGGCATCGCCGGTGCCGGTCTTTCCACAGCCATCTCTCAGTTCATCAGTTTCTGCATCCTGCTTTCCAT
>JAGHUB010000024.1 GCA_018065025.1 Candidatus Equihabitans merdae | reverse complement strand
GCAGATTATAATCATGAGGAGCAGATCAAGGCTGCGAAGGAAAAGAGAGAACCTCTGATTCTTCCGCATTTCTCTTGTCATCACCTCAGACATACATTTGCTACAAGGTTCTGCGAAAATGAGACTAACCTGAAGGTCATCCAGTCCGTAATGGGCCATGCGAATATTGAAACGACCATGGACATCTATGCGGAAGCAACTGAGAGAAAAAAACAGGAATCTATGAAAAAATTATCAGAGAAGTTTGATGTGAATTAGAAAGGGACCTCTTTCTAAGGAATTGAGGCTGATCTGGTCAATTATAGGGCTGACTACAAAAAAGGAAGCCTGACTACAAACTGACTACAAAACAGTTTGCTATGATACTTAATAATACGGCATAATACTTACCGTCTATATACTGAATTGTACGGGAGGATACGTAATAATGAGTGATAATACTTTAAATCATTCTCCTATCCCAACAATGAAGAGTCAGGGTGCTGTTAAGGTCAAAGCCTGCAGTATGCTGATCAGCGCTGTTCGCACAGAAGAAGGCGAAGAGAAGCTGAACCTGATCATGCTGGATAATCGTATTCCGGCCGGTGCAAAAATGTATTAAATAAACTAAAGCCCTGTGGAATAATGCCACGGGGCTTTTTGCAAAGGAAGATTTCTATGAATGTTTGTCTTTTAAATGATTCTTTTCCTCCCCAGATCGACGGGGTGGCCAATACTGTGGTGAACTACGGGGAAAACCTGAAGAAACATGGTCACAATCCTCTTGTGGTGACTCCCAAGTGTCCGGGAGCCGAAGAAGATGAAAAGTATGATTTCCCGATTCTTCGTTATCCGGGCATCGATGTCAGGGATCAGGTGGGTTATGTGGCCGGTTATCCCTTTTCACCTCACGTGATCCAGACTCTGGGAGAAAACCACGTGGATATTATGCATTCCCATTGCCCTGCTGCCTCCACAGTTCTGGCCCGCAGTATGCGTAAGCAGCTAAATACACCCATTGTCATGACTTACCATACCAAGTTTGACATCGACATAGCCAATGCCGTTAAAGGCAAGCTGATTCAGACCGGGGCCATCAAAGCTTTGGTAGATAATGTGACGGCCTGTGATGAAGTCTGGGTGGTCAGCGATGGGGCCGGTCAGAACCTGAAATCCTTGGGTTACGAGGGCGATTACATCGTTATGGAAAATGGTGTAGATGTGCCTAAAGCTCGCTTGCCTGAGGCAGCCTATATGAAAATGACAGAAGGCTATGATCTGCCGCAAGACCTGCCGATCTTCCTCTTTGTGGGAAGAATGATGTGGTACAAGGGCATTCGCATCATCGTGGATGCTTTGGCAGCCCTCAGATCTCAGGGGATAGATTTCCGCATGGTATTTGTAGGAAAAGGTGCTGACATGGAAGAAATTCAGCAGTACGTGTCCTCTTTGAGACTGGATAATCAAGTCATTTTCACAGGACCGATCTACGATAGGGAGGAATTGAGCGCCTGGTATTGCCGTGCCGATCTCTTTCTCTTTCCGTCCAGCTATGATACCAATGGTCTTGTGGTGCGTGAGGCAGCGGCCTGCAGTCTGGCTTCTGTCATGATCAAAGGCAGCTGTGCGGCAGAAGGCGTGACGGATCGCAAGAATGGCTATTTTATAGAGGAAAATGCCGCCAGTCTGGCAGTCTTGCTGACGCAGATCTCCTCCAATAAGGAGGAAATGCACCGATGCGGTCAAGCCGCTTCCGATGATCTTTACATTTCCTGGGAACAGGCTGTGGCCAAAGCCGAAGAACGCTATCAGATCGTCATAGATAATTATAAGAGCGGAAAGATACGCAAACACCATCGTCCCCAGGATGAGTTCTTTGTTTTCCAGGGTGAGCTGATGGATATGTTGGCAGCGGCCCGACAGAACAGAATTCATTTGGAAAATAAGGCTATGGAATGGCTGGAACGTTATTTTTAAACGAAGAATGCTTTTTACTTTTGCCTATGATATGCTATCAAAAATGCAGTCTTATCAACAAGGAGGAAACCAGATGAAACAGATTTTTTCCAGATTACTTCTTTGTCTGG
>JAGHUB010000194.1 GCA_018065025.1 Candidatus Equihabitans merdae | reverse complement strand
ACAATTTGCCGTCTGTACCGGCCTTACGATAGCTGTCAACATCTTCATTAAAGCCATCACGAATGATACCGCCTTCCTTCATAGCCATAGGCGGATCCGGCATAATGGCATTTTCCAGAAGCTCATAGAGGTCCTGGAGATCATCCATGTCTTCACACAGGGACTTAAGCTTCTTAGCCTCCATGCAGGACAATTGCTGACGAATAGCCGGAATCATTTCCAGAGAATTCTTTAAAGCGATCATATCTCTGGGATTAGCTGCCTGGTAACTGTTACGGGTAACCAGTCTTTCCAGATCGTAGATAGGTGACAGGTATTCTCTAAGCTCTGCGCAGGTGATCTCGTCGTTATATAAAGCTTCTACCCCATCCAGACGCTCATTGATGGCACTCTTTTCAAGGAGAGGCTGTTCGATCCAGGTTCGAAGAAGACGGGCCCCCATAGCGGTCTTGGTCTTATCCAGAACCCACAGCAAAGTACCTTTCTTCTGTTTCTCCCGGAGAGTCTCGATCAGCTCCAGATTGCGGACAGTGGTAGTATCCAACAGCATGAATTCATCGGTGCGATAGGGCTTGATGCTGTTCATGTGCTTAAGGTCAGTCATCTGGGTCTCAAGCAGATAGGACAAGAGGGCACCGGCTGCATTGATTCCGCTTTGGAAATGACCTAAACCGATACCATCCAGTGACATGACATGGAAATGGTCTTTCAGTGTGGTAACAGCTGCTTCATCAGAGAAATAGCTGTCGCTTAAGGCATTGATCATGATATGACGGCGGTCTCTCAGATCATAGAGGTCCAGACCCATCATGAAAAAGGCATTATTGCAAATGATTTCGGCAGGGGCAAAGCGATTGATCTCATCCAGCAGCTTGGCGGCATTTTCCACTTCTGTTACAAGGAAATCACCGGTAGTGACATCGGCACAGGCCACGCCTGCCTTGTCTGTCATAGCCACAATACTCATAAGATAATTGTGTCGGGTCTCATCCAGTTCTTCCATATCCAGGTTAGTACCGGGAGTAACCACTCTGGTCACTTCGCGCTTAACCAGGCCCTTGGCCTGCTTGGGGTCTTCTACCTGATCACAGATTGCTACCTTAAAACCCTTGTCAATGAGCTTGGAAATATAGACATCCAGAGCATGAAAAGGAACCCCGCACATGGGGGCTCTCTCTTCAAGTCCGCACTCTTTACCGGTCAGGGTAATATCGATGGCAGCGGACACTGTCTTGGCATCTTCAAAGAACATCTCATAGAAATCGCCCACTCTGTACATCAGAATGCAATCACTATAGAGTTCTTTCATCTTCATGTATTCCCGCATCATGGGAGAAAGCATAATAATAACCTCTTTATCAGACCTGATGGCCTACGTAATAAAAACCGCGGCTTTCATCCAGGGATACGTCCACGATCTGACCGATCAGACTTTCATCTCCCGGGAAATGAACCAGCAGATTGTACTCTGTACGTCCTGTCATAAGACCTTCTTCACGGTTCTTCTCTTCTACTAAGACAGGCATGACACGCCCTTCAAAACGAGCTGAAGACTTGCGGCCTGTTTCCTGAACAACATCCAGCAGTCTGGCGAAACGATTCTTAACCACTTCTTCAGCTACCTGGTTTTCCATAGCGGCAGCCTTGGTGCCGGTACGCTTGGAATACTCGAAGGTGAAGGCACTGTCGAAACCGCAGATCTCAACCAGTGACATGGTATCCTGGAAGTCTTCTTCAGTCTCTCCCGGGAAACCAACGATAATGTCTGTTGTCAGAGAAATGTCCGGCATAGCTGCACGAAGTTTATCTACCAAGGTAAGATAAGCTTCTCTTGTGTAGTGACGATTCATGGCTTTAAGCAGGGATGTGCTGCCTGACTGAACCGGCAGATGCAGGTGCTTACAGATCTTGGGATACTTAGCCATGACTTCAATCAGCTCATCAGACAGATCCTTGGGATGAGAGGTCATGAAGCGAACACGTTCCAGGCCTTCTACTTCTGCGATCTGTGACAAGAGAGCAGCGAAGGAAATGGGATTCTCCAGGTTCTTGCCGTAGGAGTTAACATTCTGACCCAGAAGCATAACTTCTTTAACGCCTTCAGCCACCAGGTGGTGGATCTCTCTCAAGATATCTTCCGGCTCACGGCTGCGTTCACGACCACGAACATAGGGAACGATGCAATAAGTGCAGAGATTATTGCAGCCGTACATGATGTTAACACCGGACTTGAAGTTATAAGTACGGACAGAAGGCATCAGTTCCGGATCGGCATTACCATCTTCATAAACAGAGATGATACGCTTCTCTTCTTCCTTGTAGAGACGGTTCAGCAATTCCGGGAACTCATTGAGATTGTGGGTACCAAAAATCAGGTCTACATGACGGTATGACTTCTGGATCTTCTCAACCACATGCTTCTCCTGCATCATGCAGCCGCAAAGAGCGATCTTAAGGTCGGGGCGACGCTTCTTAATGCCACGAAGATAGCCAAGACGGCCATAAACTCTCTGATCGGCATTTTCACGAATGGTACATGTGTTGTAGATGATAAAGTCAGCCTGATCTTCATCGGCTTCCACAAAACCTGACTCTTTCAGAATACCCCTAAGTTTCTCGGAATCGTGGGCATTCATCTGGCAGCCAAATGTGGTGACATGATAAGTAATGGGATGGCCCTTAATTACAGCCAGTTCTCTGATCAGTCTGGCATTGTCCTTAAGGATCTCCTGCTGGGAAATAGTTGTATCGTTGTTCATGTTTTTGTCCTTTATATGTTATTCAGTCTCAATGACCTCACTTTCGGTGATGATCACTGACGTATTGCAATCGTGTTCTTCTGTAGGCAGCATCTGGTCTAAAACCTGATAATCATAAGCTAACGCTGCCCGCTTTATATGTGGATACCTGGCCAAAAAGCGATCATAGAAGCCGCCGCCCTGACCGATGCGGTTACCATTTCTGTCAAAAACGATACCCGGCATTAAGAGTAAAGCCCTGGATAATTGATCCTCACCGACCATGGAACAATGGTCTGAAGGTTCGAGGATGCCTTTATAGCCGGCAAGCAGGTCATCTTTATCCTTAACCATAAAGAATGCCATGTCTTTGCCTGTAACTTTGGGATAAGCCACAAGCTTACCTTGTTTAACTGCTTCTTCAAAAATGAAGGAGGTATCTACCTCTCCACCATATGATGCATAGAGCAAAATGGTGTCAAAACTTGTCCCGGATAAATACCCAAATAACGTCCGGGAGATCCGAGTGCTTTTTTCCCGGATCTCTTCGGACGTCATGTTTCTTCTCATGTTAAGAAATTCTCGTCTGAGAGCTTTCTTCATTCAGTAGCCAGAGCCTCCTTTAAAGGGACTCAAGTGTGCCGGACAGTGAGAACTGCTCCTGGGCGTGAGCCTTGAAAAATGTACCGATGTCTTCTCCGTTCATGATATTTTCAATAACAGAGAAATCGTCGGCTTTGGCTATGATCATGTCGCAGCCTGCTGCAGAAGCAATACCTGCTGCCTTAAGTTTAGTAGCCATACCGCCTGTTCCTACAGAGCTGCCGGTACTTTCCTTGGCCATAGCTTTCATCTGATCATCCAGACTATAGACGAAGGGAATAAA
>JAGHUB010000059.1 GCA_018065025.1 Candidatus Equihabitans merdae | reverse complement strand
GGCAGCAGTCGAGGTATTCTTATTATCTTTGTGGGATTGATCGCCGGGGCCGCCCTTTACGGCAATACTTATTTTAAGGCAGGGGAACAGAAGAATCAGCGAAAAGAATCTATGATTCGAGACTATCCCTACATCGTCAGCAAGCTGGTACTGCTTCTGGGAGCGGGCCTGTCTATGCGTCATGCCTTTGATCAGATTCGCAGAGATTATCAGAGTAGTTTGCGGCAAGGCGGTCAGACTCGGGCGGGCTACGAAGAGATTGGCCGCATGTGCGCCGATATGGACCAGGGCATTCCGGAGGAAGAGGCCTATCGTCGATTGGGACAGCGATGCGATCTGGCACTTTATCGGACATTTTCCGTATTGCTGGTACAGAATCTCAAACGAGGCAGTCAGGAAGTCATAGACCTCTTTGTGCGTGAGGCGGAGAATGCCTTCGAAGAACGGAAGAAGCGGGCGCGCATTCAGGGGGAGAAAGCCTCTGCTCGCCTGCTTATGCCCACTATCCTCATGCTGGGCGTGGTTATGGTGATCCTCATGGTGCCTGCCTTCCTTACCATGTAAATTGCTTCATATTATTGAGCGTTCTTATTAAAGATGCTAAACTACCCTTAACCAAGAAGGGTTTCTATCATTTGATAAATAGAGAAATCTTTCCGGGGCTTTCTCTAACTTGGAGTATTAGAGAAAGGAGAGTATCGTCAATGACAGGAGTTGATAGTATGACAGCAAAAGAAGCGAATATTGCATTATTGTCTACAATTCCGGAGAACGTACAGCAACAGATATTTGAGTATTTGGTAAAGAATTACTGTACCGAGAACCCGTTCAGACCGAAATCTGCCGAGGAGATATATTCTGAGTTGGCAGAATCCAGGGCCTGTTATGAGCGTGGGGAATACGAAGATTTCGATGAAGCATTGAACGATATATGCAGGAGATATGGCATATAGGGTGGTGATTACTCCACCGGCAAAGCATTAATCAAAACAGTCTACCGCAGTGGTTAGGCTGTTTTTATCACTTATATAACTAGCAGGAGGCAGATTGTGCAGCAGATGAAGGTTATTCTGGCATCAGCGTCCCCCAGACGTCGTGAGCTGATGACTCAGATCGGAATAGAATACGAGGTTAAGGTTTCTCACAAGGAAGAGGATGTGACCACATCCGATCCGGTGGAGGCCTGCAAGGCCCTGTCTAAGCAGAAGGCTATGGATATCGCAGATCAGGAGTTGGAAAATGATCCCACCACCGAATGTTTGATCATAGGAGCCGATACCGTGGTGGCTGTGGATGGCCTTATCCTTGGTAAGCCTGCCGATCGTGCTGATGCAGAACGTATGCTGCGTCACCTGTCCGGTAAGGCTCATCAGGTTCATACCGGTGTGACAGTGGTTCATCTGCCGGATGGAGAAGCCACAAGTTTTGTGGCCACCACCCATGTGGAAGTGGCTGAGCTTTCCAACAAGGATATGGATTGGTATCTGTCCACAGATGAGCCTTATGACAAGGCCGGTGCCTATGGCATTCAGGGCTATTTCGGCCGCTATGTCACGGGCATTCGAGGCGACTATAATAATGTCGTTGGTCTGCCGGTGGGACAGCTTTATCGCGACTGTCTGTCACGTTATGGTCTTTGATGGAGGAATAGCCACATGTCCAAACTGACCACATTGTGTTATATCGAGCAGAACGATGCCTATCTGATGCTGCATCGTGTGTCCAAGAAAAATGACCCTAACGACGGCAAGTGGATCGGTGTCGGGGGTCATTTTGAAACGGATGAAAGTCCGGACGAATGTCTGCTTCGTGAGGTGAAAGAAGAGACGGGACTTACCTTAAAGTCCTTTCGTTCACGAGGTATCGTCACATTTATCTCAGGACGTACCGAATCTGAATATATGTTTTTATTCACGGCAGACGACTTCGAAGGGGAAATGATTCCATGCAACGAAGGCGTGCTGCAGTGGGTGCCTAAAGCAGATGTGCCCTCCCTTAATCTGTGGGAAGGTGATAGAATATTCCTTAAGCTTCTGCTGGAACGAGAGGATTTTTTCCTGCTGAAGCTGGTATATGATGCAGAAGATAATCTGACAGATGCCTATCTGGATGGCGAGAGATTAAACATTTTTGATTGAATCTGTCCCATGTCCTGGTGAAAATAAGTCCGGGTGTGAGATAGAGCGCTTATAAAAATGGGAGAAAAAGCAACATGGATTTAGAAAGCATTTTGAAAGAAGTTAAGGCCAGAGCCAAAGCAGATGATGAGCTGATGAAAGCCATTCTGGCAACTAAGGAAAGCGATCGTCCTATCTCAGCTTTCTGCAAGCTGGTTCGGGGTATGGGTCTGGATCTCTATGAGATGGACCTGATCTCTGCCGGTGAAGATGCCTATGCAGCTATGCGCCGCAGCACCAACGGCGGTGGTGAGAACTCACCGGCACTGCGCTGTGAAGATGACTATTATGAATTATTTATCGCAGAACTTTCAGCAGGGAGATAAGGCGTAAAGACTATGAGTGGTAATAAAACCAAAGGTATTCTTTTTGTTTTATCCGCAGCCTTCTTTTTCTCTTTGATGAGTCTGGCTGTGCGCATGGCAGGGGATGTGCCCACCATGCAGAAGGTTCTTTTCAGAAACAGCGTTGCGGCTCTGGTAGCATTTTCTATGCTGATGAAGAACCGCGACAATTTTGTGCTGCCCGGCAAGGAAGATGTGCTGCCGCTGTTTTTGCGCTGCGCCTGTGGTATGTTCGGCATTTTCTGTAATTTCTATGCCATCGACCACATCAACATCGCCGATGCCAATATTCTGAACAAGCTGTCACCTTTCTTTGCCATCGTCATGTCTATCTTCATTTTGAAGGAGAAGCCCAATCGCAAGCAGGTGATCGCTGTTCTGATCGCCTTTACCGGTGCCTTGTTTGTTGTAAAGCCTTCATTTTCAGCAGAATTTTTCTACGCTGCAGTAGGCGCCATGGGCGGTTTTATGGCAGGTACAGCTTATACATTTGTCCGTAAGCTGGGCATGAATGGTGTGAAAGGGCCGGTGATCGTTTTCGCCTTCTCTACCTTCAGCACCATCATGAGCGTGCCCTTTGTTATCGCCAATCATGCTGCTATGAGCACATCTTCATGGCTGTGGCTCCTGACAGCAGGTATCGCAGCGGCGGGTGGACAGTTCTCCATCACCGCGGCTTACACACATGCCCCGGCCAAGGAAATCTCGGTTTTCGATTACACACAGGTGGTTATCGCAGCCGCACTTGGCTTCATCTTCCTGGGACAGATCCCGGATGTGTATAGTATCATCGGTTATATTTTGATCATTGGCGTCGCCGTCTGGCGCTGGGCGGTGGATCGTTAGTAAAAATAGAAAACGAAAGCACGGGAAAATACAGTTTTGGAGTCTAAGAACTTTCTTAAACATTTTATGATCATAGGTAGTGGAACGCTTATCAGCATGCTGTTAAGTCTTATTGCTACGCCTATCATTACCCGTGTTGTAGATCCTCTGGAGTATGGTCAGCTGTCCATCTTCACCATGTACGCCGACATCGCGGTTATGGTCCTGTGTCTTGGTCTGGATCAGGCCATGGTTCGTGATTTCTACAAGCACGACAACGATGAATACCGTCAGACCCTACTTTGGAAATGCGTCTTGCTGCCGGTTGTATTGACGGTGGTCATCGGCATCGTAGTTGTAGCTACTTCCGCCCTGGGGCTTATTCATTTTGAATTCAATACCCTGATCATGGGTCTGCTGTGTCTCTATGTTTTGTTAATGCTGATACAGCGTTTCAGCGTATTGTTAGTGCGTCTGCGTTACCAGTCCAAACTGTTTTCAATCATCAGCATCACACAGAAGGCTGCCTATCTGGTCTGCGCACTGGTGCTGGTTTTCCTGATCAAAGACCATTATCTGGTACTGCTGGTTATCTCTTTGGTTATCGCTATTTCCAGTGCCTTGGTTCTTGGTATCTGTGCACAGAAGAAGATCTGGCGACTGGATCGTAGGGATGCCTACGACAACGAAGTTTCCTTTGGCAACCTGTTCACTTATGGTTGGCCCTTTATCATTTCCCTGGGCATTACCCAGCTATTCAATGCTGCGGACAAGATAGCCCTGGACCATTTCACGGATTATCATGAAGTGGGTGTCTACGCCAGTGCCTTAAATATGGTAGCCATCTTCGGTATCGTTCAATCCACTTTCAATAACCTGTGGGCTCCCATGGCGGTGGAGCATTATGAGAATGATCCTGAGGATCGCAGCTTTTATAAGACCGGAAATGCTTACATCACCATCGTTATGTTTGCCATGGGCATCTGTCTGATTCTGGGCAAGGATATCTTCGCCTTGCTGCTTGGCAGTAAATATCGAGAAGCGGCTTATATCCTGCCCTTCCTGATTTTCCATCCCATCATGTACACCATTTCAGAGACCACCGTGTCCGGCATCGTCTTCATGAAGAAAAGCAAGATGCAGGTAGTTATCGGTGCCATCTCCTGTGCTGTGAACATGACAGGTAATGCCATCCTCGTTCCTATGATCGGAGGCAAGGGTGCAGCTATTTCCACAGGC
>JAGHUB010000380.1 GCA_018065025.1 Candidatus Equihabitans merdae | reverse complement strand
TAAATGACTTCTTTGCCGCAGGCGTGGAACATGCGCTTGACCTGATGGAATTTGCCTTCGGTAATGGTGACTAGTGCCTCAGAGATGTCTCCGCTTGTGAGGATCTCCAGCTCTGCGGGCTTGGCTGTAAAATCTCCCAGGTCCATGCCATTTTCAAAGGCAGCCACATCTTCCGGAACCAAGGCTCCTTCTACTTTGGCATAATATTTCTTGGGCACGTGTTTCTTAGGGGACAGGAGGCGATGAGATAACTTGCCATCATTTGTAATGAGAAGCAGGCCTTCTGTGTCCTTATCCAGACGTCCCACGGGAAATAAATCCTTGCCGGGAGCATTTCCAAGCAGGCTCATGACATTTTCCCCGTCATGATCATCGGTGGAGCTAACATAACCGGCGGGCTTATGAAGCATGTAATAAACATTTCCCACCAGGCGAACTTCCTTGCCGTTTACACAGATGGTATCGGCGGCCTCGTCCACTTTGATGTCGCTCTTGAGCGCCAACTGACCATTGACGGTGACCATCTTCTTGCGGACCATGGCCTTTACTTCAGACCGGGTGCCGATCTGAGCGTCACACAGGTATTTATCTAATCTCATGACGATACTCCTCGATAGGCAGGGGGCGGCTATAATAATAGCCCTGCAGATAGTCTGCACCGGCTTCGATAACCGCCGGGGCCTGTTCTTTGCTTTCAATGCCTTCTACCACAACCGCCTTGTCAAAGTCGTGGAAGAGGCGGATCATATCCCGGACAGCAACCATAGAAGTGTCCAGGATAGACTTGTCGATCTTGACCTTGGTGAAAGGATAACGGATAACATTTGCCGTGTTGGAGAAACCGGTTCCTACGTCATCCAACACCATTTCATAGCCTTCATCCATCAAGGCTCTGACCTGGGAGGTGATATCATTTTTCGGATCCAGCATGCGTTCTGTTATTTCGAAAGAAATGCGGGACTTGATGTCATCTGTCACCATTTTCCGAAGCAAAATGCCAAATGCCTTATTTTCCAACTGCTTCACGGACAGGTTGACACTGACACTGGGAAATGTTGGATCAGCCTACAACTGATCAACCACGGCCTTAAGGACTTCTTCACCAAGCTTTCGAATATCACCGGTTTC
>JAGHUB010000073.1 GCA_018065025.1 Candidatus Equihabitans merdae | reverse complement strand
CCTGTTGAAGAAGCTGACAGGCTGTCGGCAGCTGTGGAACCTGATGCAATAAGCAGGGTGTTGTATTCATCACATCCGGCGGCTTCCAGGATCATCAGGTTAGTTTCGTAACGAGAAGCACCGGCAAGACGCTTGACTTCCATACCGTTATAGCCCTCCAGTCTGGCGGCAACGATTTCCGGAACAGCAGCATTACCGCCAAGAATATAAACCTGACCACCTTCTGAGAGGTTCTCTTTAACGTAATTGATGGAAGCTGCAGGATCGCCGCCATCTGTCAGAAGCATAGGCGCTCCATAGCATGCTGCCAAATAAGAACCGGTCAGAGCGTCAGGGAAGTTCCAGGCATTGGCCATAACGATGGTATCGAACTTATCCACGCCATAGATTTCCTTCAGGGCATCAGCTGCCTTGATGGAAGTATCGATACGGCCGGCACCGGCAAGACGTTCGATGGTGCCGGTTGTGGGTTCTTCACTTAAGATATTCAGGCTTGTCTCACAGGAAGTAGCTTCGTATTGCAGCTTAACAGCATGACGGCCTTCAGAAAGAGATTCCAGATATTCTTTTTTGAAGTTAATAATAGTGGAACCACTTTCCAGTGTGTAGTTGGAGGGATCAACGATCTCATCATCCATGTAGACTTCTTTCAGGGCATCCAGAACGCCGGTACATTTGATGGTAGCTGACTCATCCTGATCCATGACAAAGTAGTCATCTGTGGCTTCATCCACGATCTTAACCACACCAACTAAGGTGATAGCGATATCACTAACATCTTCTTGATCGCCCGTGTAATGAATCTTGAGGGTTTTAGCGCGACCCGGTTCTACTTCCAGTTCTTCTGCACTAGGCAGATCATAATCCTTAACGGAGACATTGGAATAACCTGAACCAATGATATTAGTCTGAACAGCTTTTTCTACAATGCTTGCGATATCCTCATCCTCTGTGGGATCGATTTTGATACCAAACTGCCCCACCGTCTCACTGATATCTTCAGATATAGTCCACTCGGTTCTGGTGGTACGATAATCGAGGTAATCTCCGGTATCGATCGCCACATCTAACCTAAGGGGAATCTCCATGGTGTCACGGATGTTACTAAAGGTGATGGAAATCTGATCATCGTCTTCAACGATATCAAAGGTGTCTTCATAATCGGGATAAGGGATAATACCATTGATACGATAGGTAAACTCATGACGTACACGATAATAATCAACGAATTCAACGACATACTCTTGGTTCTTATCGATGACAACAGTATCGGTATCCAGACAAGTATA
>JAGHUB010000199.1 GCA_018065025.1 Candidatus Equihabitans merdae | reverse complement strand
GAAATGATGGGTGAGGTTGAACGCTTCGATGATCTTTATGACCAGACGGCTTCTAAGACAGAGCAGTTAGCCTTGTGCAGTTTCATTCGTGACGACCATATCTATCGTCAGATAAAAAGATTGAGAAAGGTCTATCAGCTTAAGCGTGGCCTGCTGAAAGATATTCTGGAATCTCTGGCAAAAGACCTGCCTGATGCAGAGGTGTTGAGCGGAGAGTCCGGCACAGAGATGCTGATTCGGGGAAGCGGGGCAGCTCTGGAAGTGGTTTTGGAAAAGACAAAAGGTCTTAATGTTTCCTGCAAAGAGTTGTCTGCAGATGACCAGGGAAAGACCACGGCTTTATTATTTTCCTGTGGTGTTATTGAATCATCAGCCCTGCAGGAATTGAAAGAAGCGTGCGACTTGCTTTGATAATGTGCTATAATTATCAGATGGCTAATTGGTGTTGCCAATTATAAGTATTCAATCATGAATTTATTTTAGAAGGAGAAACATACCATGGGTAAAATCTTTCGTTTTCATACAGACGTAGATACTGACCAGATCATCGCTTCTCAGTATCTCTTGTACCCCACTATTGATGAGATGAAGAAGTACGCTTTCGAATCTCTGGATCCTGAGTTTTCATCTAAGGTTGCAGAAGGTGACTTCGTTGTTGCCTGCGAAAACTTCGGTTGCGGTTCTTCCCGTGAACAGGCTCCGGCTGTTTTGAAGGCTCTTGGTGTTAAGGCTGTTATCGCCAAATCATTTGCCAGAATCTTCTACCGCAACGCCATCAATATCGGCCTGCCGGTTATCGTCTGCAAGGATCTCTATGATAATGTTGCCGACCAGGATGATATGATCCTCAACATGGAAGAGGGTACCATCGAAACCAACGGCAAGACATATATCTGCACAAAACTTCCGGCCAAGATGCAGAGCATTCTGGATCAGGGCGGCCTCATCGCATCACTGAATAAGGAGGACTGATCTATGGGAATGACTATTGCTGAGAAAATCATCGCATTGGCTGCCGGCGTAGAAAGTGCTAAAGCCGGTGACATCCACACTGTTGAACTGGATAAATTATTATCCAACGATGGCACCACACATCTGACCATCGATATGTACAACAAGCTTAAGAATCCTCGTATCAAGGATAAAGATAAGCTTGTCTGGATCGTCGATCACAACATTCCTTCAGACAGCCCCAAGACAGCTGCATCCCACAAGAAGATGCGCGATTTCGCCAGAGAACATGACATTAAGTTCTACGAAGGCGAAGGTGTCTGCCATCAGGTTATGATGGAAAATCATGTCTGCCCCGGTGAACTGATCTTCGGTGCTGACAGTCATACATGTGCTTATGGTGCTCTGGGTGCTTTCGGTACAGGCGTAGGCTGCACAGACTATCTGTATGCTATGGTTACCGGTACTTCATGGCTGCTGGTTCCCGAAACACTTCGTTTCAACCTGACAGGCAAACTTAATGAGGGTGTTTACGCCCGTGATCTAATCCTGACTATCATTGGTAAGATCGGTGCCAACGGTGCTAACTATAAAGCCATGGAATTCGTTGGTGAAGGTCTTAAGAGCCTGAACATGGCTGACCGTATCTCTATCTGCAACCTCTGCGTTGAAGCCGGTGCCAAGACCGCTTTGATGGAAGTAGATGAAGTAGCTATGGATTATCTGAAAGCTCATGGTCGTAAACCCAAGGCCTGCTTCAAGAGTGATGAAGATGCAGTTTTCGCTGCTACTTATGATATCGATCTGTCCCAGATCGTTCCCATCGTTGCTAAACCTCACTTCGTTGACAATGTTGTACCGGCTGTTGAATGTCAGGGTACTCATATCGATGAAGCCTTCCTTGGTTCCTGCAACAATGGTCGTATCGAAGACCTGAGAGTTGGCGCTGCCATCATCAAGGGCAAGAAGGTTGCTCCCGGCGTTCGTTTCCTGGTAGTTCCGGCCAGCCGCACTATCTACAAACAGGCTGCTGAAGAAGGTCTTCTGGATATCTTCATGGATGCCGGTGCCATCGTTATGAATCCCAACTGCTCCGTATGCTGGGGCAGCTGCCAGGGTGTTATCGGTGAAGGTGAAACCCTGATCAGTACCGGTACACGTAACTTCAAGGGTCGTGCCGGTCACAGAGAACCTTTCGTTTATCTGGGC
>JAGHUB010000341.1 GCA_018065025.1 Candidatus Equihabitans merdae | reverse complement strand
GTCACGGTCTATGATAACAATGCTTTAAGCTCTCTGGATCTGGATAAGGTCACCAATCCCGAAGACCTCTATAAGGCTGTAGATAAGATATCTGATGCCGCTGATCAGCTTAAGGACGGCTGCAGTCAATTAAATGACGGTACCGATACACTGCTTTCCGGCAGCAACAAATTAAACGATGGTGCCGGCTCTCTCCACGAAGGAAGCGGCACACTTTCCAAGAACCTGGATGTTCTCAAAAATGGTATCGATGCTGCCTCTGCCGGTGCCGGAGAACTGGATAATGGTATCAACCAGATCAAAAACGGCATCGCTTCTCTGCCGGATGCTACACAGTCACTCTATCAAGGTTCTATCTCCATGAAATCCGTTCTTAAGAGTGGTTCTAATGAAAATCCCGGTATCTACGAAGCCGCCAATGCCCTGTCAGCCGGTGCCGGTCAGATTTCTGCCGGTCTTAAATCCGGTGATGCTGCTGCCCCCGGTATCTATGAAGCTGCTTCTGCTATCTCTCAAGGTGCCGCACAGATTGGTGCCGGTGCCAAGAGTGGTGATGCCGGTGCTCCCGGTATCTACGAGGCTGCCTCACTTGTCAGAGCCGGTCTTGAAGGTGCTGTACAGAATCTCTCCGGCAACTTGGCCGGTGCTGTAGGCAACCTGGACACAGCCAATGCCTATAACCAGAGTGCTATTGATACACTAAATGGCTTACTTGCCTCTCCTGACCTGACAGAAGAACAAATCGCCGCCATCAGCGGTGCCATCGCTGCCATCGGTGGCAGTCAGCAATACACAGCCGGTGTCAGCTCTGCCCTTGCCAATACCTCTTTGGATCTGTCCGAAGCATATGGTGCCCTTGACCAGATCATGAACGGAGCCGATGCTATCTCAGGCGGTGCTGCCTCTATAGAAAATGGTGCTGCCGCTATCTCAGGCGGTGCCGACAGTCTCTATTCCGGAGCCACTCAGCTTCAATCAGGTGCCGGTGCTATCGCATCCGGTGTGGATGAAATGATCAGTGGTAACGGTGGCAATAACCTGGATGCCATGATCGGTGGCCTGGGCACATTAAGCAACAGCAGCGAAACCCTGGTAGATGGTGTGGATAAGCTTTCCAAAGGTTCTGCAGACCTCAATAGCGGCGCCAAAGCTCTGGCTACAGGCTCTGCAAAACTTTCCACCGGTGCTAAAACTCTGGATGAAGGTGCGGGTACATTGGCCAATGGTATCAAGACACTGGCTGACGGTGCTATTGCTCTCCACGAAGGCACCCTTAAGTTATCTGAAGGCATGGATGAATTCAGTCAGGAAGCCATCGAGAAGCTGACAACATTGGTGGATGATGATCTGCACAGCTTCCTTAGCCGACTGAAAGCCCTGCAGGATTACTCCAAGGAATACAACACCTTCTCCGGAACCTCCTCTGAACTGCCCTGCAGTGTACGTTTCATCATGAGAACCGATTCCATTTAAAGCCTGATAAAACATAATATGACATTAAGAAGCCCCTCGACATGAATTGCCGAGGGGTATTCCATTTTGGGATGGTTATTTCAGGAAATCCTCCGCCATCTCAAACCATTCATCTGAGGACATCTCATTGTCAAAACTTATAATTGTGAAGATCTTATTATCCGCCATAAAACTGATGCTCTTCAGGGTCTGTTCATTCACCTCGGAAGAGCCGTATGAGATTTCATAGTGAGGATCCTTCATTTTTTCCTGATCCTCCGCTGTCAGTTCATAGTCTTCGGGAACGAACTTATAGGTGTCCTGATTATAGTAGACATACACACCATTGATGACTTTCTTATCTGTGGCATTGCTGAAATCTTCATCGCCGAGAATGGGATCGATATTCAGGTAAATAGGTGCAGCATCGTTCTTCTGGTAGATGACCATGAAAGAATCGCCTTCACTCACCGTATTGCCCTGATCATCCAGTGCCTTAGTACCGCCGATATTTGAGCTTTCAAATGCATAGCCATTGGAGAGAGACTCTGGAAGCGTAACATGCAGGTCTTCATTTTCCACATAACCCGTTACCGAGCTGTAATCCTTACTGGCCTCAAATGGATTGCTCCAAGACACATAGGAAGCAATGCCGCCGGCTGCAAATACAGTGGTTCCGATTGCCAGACAGGCGATGGCTGCAATAGCTGCGATACTTTTTTTCTTCTTAAATGTTACAACTTTTCTTTCTGTTGTCATACTGAGCACCTCCGTCAGCATATCCGGAGAAGCATGCAGTTTGTCAAAGGTTTTCTTAATATCACTTATATCTGCCAAGATTTACTCCTCCTTCAGATAATCTTTGAGTTTTGCCTTTGCACGGAACAGCCTCGTACTGACTGTCTTCTCAGGAATACCCAATAGCGATGCTGTTTCAGCTGTAGAATAGCCCTCATAGTAATACAAGAGGATGGGGACTCGGTATTTCTTATCCAAGTTCATAATTGATTGAAAGAGATCCAGATGACTTGCCTCTTCGAAGCCCAGCGTATTCGCATAGGCTTCAATGTCCTCCATTTTTTTCCAGGGGGATCGGAAGAGCATCTTGCATTGATTGACGGTGACTTTAATTAACCAGTTTTTGATATGGGATTCTGATTCGAAATCCTTAGTTGTCTTGTACAGTTGTATTAAAACATCCTGCGTCACATCATTGGCATCATCTGAATTTTTCGTCCAGCTATAGGCTACACGGTATATGGTATCCATATATTTTTGTGCAATGGCTGTAAATTCTTCATTTGACATATACGTCACTCCTTAAGGCCTTACATATACACTATGCACAAGACAGGGGATTTCTTTCAGAAAATACTGTTTTTTTCTAAGAATCAAGAGAAGGACCGAGGGCTCTTAACTAACCCTTGGTCCTTCTTTTAAATTTCGATTAAACTATTAAACGTTATTAATAGAGCTGATGTT
>JAGHUB010000099.1 GCA_018065025.1 Candidatus Equihabitans merdae | reverse complement strand
TCTTTCTTGTTCAGATCATCGGCGATGATGTGAGCGATCTTGGCAGCTTTGATATTAAGGTCGCGGCAGATAGCGATGATCATGGCATCGGCCAGACGGGTCTTACCTGAACCCTGACGGCCTACGACAACCACATTACCGCTTCTGGAGGTCTTGTCACCGGCATTGTTGTGAACGTCTGCAATAGCCTGTGTGACCTGTTCTGCGATGCCCGGAATCTTGGCAAAGTAGGAGAATGTCTTCTGCTCTGTCTCGTCCAGTCTACGGGGTTCTACCGGAAGAACCTTGATCTTCTCCGGCTCTTCCATGATATTTTCAATGATGGAGCGGCTGGCTTCATTGACGCCATATTCATCGGCCACGCCGGAGATATCCACCAGATTGCCCATTTCGTTCTGAGCGATTTCTGAAGGATCGGCAAGCAGTTCTGCCGGAATCTCCATCTCCTGTGTGTCAAATGTGGGAGCCTGGGCTTCCTGAGCCTGAGCGGCTTCGGCACGTGCACGATCGGTAACCGTCTTGGTGGCATTCTGAACATCGTGACCTTCGCTCAATGCCTTCTGAAGCTCAGCTTCAAAGTTGAATTCTCTGGTCAGGCCCAGTGAAACGGGCTGTTCATCTGCTTCTGCAGCCAGTTCTTCATCTGTGGGCATCACGATGCTCTGTGAAGCAGGTGCGGGTGTAATGCCGGCAGCCTTTTCGATGGCTTCTACAGCAGACATATCGATGAAGATCTCGTCATCGGCTTCTTCAGCAGGTGCGGCAGCTTCTTCAGCAACAGCCTCTTCAGCAACAACTTCTTCAACAGGAGCTTCTTCCTGTACTACGATTCTTTCCTGAGCAGCGGCGACGGAACGGGCCAGCATTTCTGCGAAATTGAAGGAAACCTGTGCGGAGTCTTCTTCGTCAGCTTCTGTCACATCTTCAGCTGAAACACTAACTTCCGGAGCAGCTTCAACTTCTGCAACGGCGTCTGTATCTTCAACGACAGCCGGTTCAACAGCTGCAGCTTCTTCCACAACTTCAGCGACAGCCGGTTCAGCAACTGCAACTTCTTCAACCACTTCGGCAGGAGCTTCTTCTACGACGGCTTCCACAGCGGGTTCTTCTGAAACGGCTTCTTCCTCTTTGGCTTCTGCCATATCTTCCTCACCGGCGATGGTGTGGATAGCAAAATCTTCTTCAGCCAGGGCATTGGCCAGAATGCTGCCGGTTTCTTCAAAGAGACCCTTCAGATCCAGCTCGTCTTCTGTAGCCAGATCATCAAAGCTCATCTGTTCGTCTTCCACATCAGCGGCAGCCGGTTCAGCTTCCAGAAGACCACCGTCTTCAGCTTCCTTCTCCAGGCTCATAACACCCACGACAGGAATCTCTTCGTTGGCATAAGTTGCGGCACCATAGAAATCGATACCGGAATCATCCAGGATAGTGGGTTCAGACTTAACGCCTGACAGAACGGCACGGATAGAATCAGCCAGCTGGTTCTGAACATTTTCACGATTACCTTCGGAAAATGCCTGACGCATCTCGGGGCTGCCTGTGCTGGTGGTGTACAGAGGATCGGCTTCCGGTTCGGGAGCAGCTTCGATAACAGGAGCCGGCTCTTCTTTAGCAACGGCGATATCACTGAAATCGGGAGCAGCTACTGTAGCTGCAGGAGCTACGAATTCCGGAGCAGCGCCTGTCAGACTGTCATACTTTCTCTTCTGAGCAGCTGTCAGGGGACGGATATCCATCTTAAGTTCCATGGTCTTGATGACATAGCGGCCATCTGTGAACCACAGGATCAGGTCATCACATTCGTCGATACACTTGTCGTCCTGACCATTCTTATGATAGAGACGGGCCAGTTCATAAGCCCAGCGTTCAGTGTATTCCTGTTCTTTCAGAGTCTCCAGGACAGCGATCTGTTCGGACAGGGGACGGCCTTCGGCGCGCTTTACCTTATACTGAAGCACGTACTTGGAGGCATCGTTGCTGCCGGCCAGACTCTGGAATTCATCGGCATAGCCTCTGGCGGCGGAAACATCGCCGGTCTTCAGAGACAGTTCAGCCAGACGATAGACCACTGACTTAGAACCATTGGAACGTTTATAAGCACTCTTCATCAGACGAAGAGCATCTTCGTAACGTTTATTGGCCTCGTAGATCTCACTGATCATAGCCAGTGTACGAGGACTCTTAACGTGGCGCCAGTCGATGGTATCTGCCTTGTCTGCGGCAGCTTTGAAATCGCCGGCCTGGGCCAGTTCGTTTATGTCATTCAGCTTTACTTTATATTCAGCTTTATCCAATTTTGTTCACCTCATCTGCGAAATCGCATAAGTTCCCATATTTATCTAAATAATAACAAAGTAACATAAAACTGTAAAGCAAGTACAAGAAAAATGGCGCCTGCCCCGGATGGAGCAGACGCCATTCATAATCTGTGTGTTTTTATTTCCCGAAAGAATTATTTAGACATATCTACCTTGTCCAGATGCCAGATGTCATCAACATACTGCTGGATAGTTCTGTCGGATGAGAACTTGCCGGAGCAAGCTGTATTGGAC
>JAGHUB010000311.1 GCA_018065025.1 Candidatus Equihabitans merdae | reverse complement strand
TGAATATGTAGACGGCAAGCCCGTCAGAATGGATGCTATCGTTGTTTCCACACAGCATGATCCGGACGTTACACAGGAACAGATCCACGAAAATATCCGTAAATACGTTATCGACGCTATCATCGATCCCTCTATGATCGACGATGCTACACGTATCTACATCAACCCCACAGGCCGTTTCGTTATCGGCGGTCCTCACGGCGATTCAGGTCTGACAGGCCGCAAGATCATCGTTGATACCTATGGTGGTTATGGCCGTCACGGCGGCGGTGCCTTCTCCGGTAAGGATCCGACAAAGGTTGACCGTTCCGCAGCTTACTTCGCACGTTACGTTGCCAAGAACGTTGTTGCTGCCGGTCTGGCTGATGAATGTGAGATCCAGGTTTCTTACGCTATCGGCGTAGCCCGTCCCACATCTGTCACTGTTGTTACCAAGGGTGAAGCCAAGTTCTCCAACGAAGAACTGAGCCAGATCGTTCAGAAGGAATTCGACTTCCGTCCGGCCGCTATCATCAAGACTTTGGACCTTCGTCGTCCCATCTACAGCGCTACTGCAGCCTATGGTCACTTCGGTCGTACCGATGTTGAACTTCCCTGGGAAAAGACAGATCGCGTAGAAGATCTGAAAAAATACCTTGCCTGATATCAATAGGTTCGTGTTATAATCTGATTGTTCAAGCAGTTGTCCCTCCGCTTGAGGGGTAACTGCTTGTCTTAATTTATAGAGTATGCAGCTGATTGAGGAAAATGTTCTGATCCCCGGTGAGTTGTTTTGAAGATGCAGATAATGTTTATCAAGAGGAGTTCGGGATGAAATTACGTGCTCGCTTTATTTTGTCATTTTTATTGATGATTATCTTGCCTATGTCTATGGTGTCCATGATCATCACTGCCATGCGTTCCGTTCTGGCCAAGGAATTTGAGACCCGCTACGGCATTAACATGGTGGATCCGGCGCCGGAGACCAGAAGTATCATGACCACCATTGTTGTCTTATTTATGATCGTTATGATCGTGACGGCAGGTATTCTGACCGTGTGGCTGACTCGATCCATTTCCACACCCATTTACAAGATGACCAAGGCCATGGACAGCATCCGTGATGGCAACATGGAATGTGCCATTACCCCGGAGGGCGACGTGGAGCTGCGTGAGCTGGGTGAAGCATTTGAAGAGATGCGTCAACGATTGAAGACGGCGGCGGAGGAGTCGGAGCGGTATGATCAGCAGAACCGGGAACTGATCTCAAACATTTCCCACGATCTCAAGACCCCTATCACTGCGGTGAAGGGTTACGTGGAAGGCATCATGGACGGGGTTGCGGATACACCCGAAAAGATGGAAAGGTACATCCATACCATTTATAATAAAACCAATGAAATGGACCACCTGATCAACGAGCTGACATTCTACTCCAAGATCGACACCAACCGCATTCCCTATAATTTCTCTAAACTCAATGTCCGGGCATTTTTCGGAGATGCCGCAGAGGAACTGCAGCTGGAGACAGAGCAGAGGCAGGTGGCATTTTCCTACGAATGCAAGGTGGAGGACAACACAGAGATCATCGCCGATGCGGAGCAGATCAATCGTGTTATCCACAATATCGTCAACAATTCATTGAAATATATGGATAAAGAGGAGAAGGAACTGTCCCTCAAGGTTACGGTTGTGGGTGACGAAGTTCACGCCGCTATCACCGACAACGGCAAGGGCATCGGAGCCAAGGATATCGGTCACATCTTCGACCGTTTCTACCGCACCGATTCTTCACGTCATTCCGCCCAGGGCGGCTCCGGCATCGGTTTGTCCATCGTTCGCAAGATCATGGAAGACCACGGCGGCCGAGTCTGGTGCGCCAGCAAGGAAGGCCAGGGAACAACCATGTATCTGGCATTCCGCAAATATGAAGCTGAGACTAATTGAAAGATTTCAGAGATGGAATATGCAAGTCCGGCTTTGTATATGAAATGAATAAGGACACCCCATTGATCTGAGGTGCTGACATAGAAAGGTAATATAACATGAGTAAATTACTTATCATCGAAGATGAAGAAGCTATCGCCGAGCTGGAGAAAGACTATCTGGAGCTTTCCGGCTTTGAAGTTGATATTGAATATGACGGATTGAAGGGCCTGGAGAGAGCTCTCACCACAGACTATGATCTCTATATTCTGGACCTGATGCTGCCGGGTATGGACGGTTTTGAGATCTGCCGTCTTATTCGTGAGGAGAAAAATGTGCCCATCTTGCTGGTTTCTGCCAAGAAGGAAGATATCGACAAGATCAGAGGCTTAGGTTTTGGTGCCAACGATTACATTACCAAGCCTTTCTCACCCTCTGAATTGGTAGCCCGTGTTAAGGCTCACCTGGCTCAGTATGATCGTCTTATGTCTGACCGCATGCCCAAGAATCATGTGGTTGAGATCCGCGGTCTCAAGATCGACACCACAGACCGCCGCGTCTGGGTCAATGGTGAAGAAGTTCAGTTCACCACCAAGGAATTTGACCTGCTGACCTTCCTGGCCAAGCATCCCAACCATGTATTCAGCAAGGATGAACTCTTCCGTGAGATCTGGAACATGGAATCCATCGGTGACATCGCCACGGTTACTGTCCATATCAAGAAGATCCGCGAGAAGATCGAATACGATACATCCAAACCCCAGTACATCGAAACCATCTGGGG
>JAGHUB010000045.1 GCA_018065025.1 Candidatus Equihabitans merdae | reverse complement strand
ACTTCTGCTCCGGCGGAGTTGGTCTGGAAAAATGAGAAAAGGGAAATCTTGAAATTCAGTCCCAGCAATTCCTCAGTGATCCAATCTTTACCGTAGATAATGCGGGCATCTTCAGCCTTAACGTCATCGGCAAAGCAATCACAATGTGCATGGATAATGCCGGCAAATGATCCTTCCAATTCCAGTTCCTGAAGTCTCTTAGCCCAGGGATCAAAGTTGTGATCCTGTTCTGTGGATGTAACCAGACATACCAGCACTTCCCCGGTCTTCTCAGAACGGCGAACCAGCAGATAACGCATGTAGCCATCGTGACGGATCTTGTTATAGGGCTTAAAATCCTGTTCCTGAACATACTCCAAGGTAGCCTGAAGGATCTTGCGCAGATCTTCATGGACCAGCTTACATGTGGTAGCAGTCAATACATCGTATGTGGAGGCACGACGATGAAGCCCCAGGGTAAGGGGGCCATTTTTCACTTCATTACCAAAGGAAAATTCCATCTTGTTTCGGTAAGCCCAAGGAGAAGGACTGGCTTTGATGCCGTCAAACTGTGTATTCTCATCAAAATAAGGAGACAGCAGTTTGTAGACCTGTTCTTTCTTAATCTTCAGCTGTTCTTCATAGGGAACGGTCTGGTATAAGCAACCACCACAGGCCGGGAAGATATCGCAAGCTTTATCCTCAGTCTGAAGGGGAGATTTCTCCAGTACTTCCAGAAGGCGGCCTGATGCCTTGCCTTCTCTTGTCTTCAGAACACGAAACCGGATCTTCTGACCCGGGATGGCATTCTTCACCACCACACGCTTGCCTTCAATCATTACCACGCTTCGGTTGGGATAATCGACGTATTCAACGATGCCGTCCAGGACATCTTTCTTCTTCATAAATCATTCCTCTATCTGATATATTTTCAACTGCTGATGTACAGCGTGCGGGGCTTAACCCATGGCCACGGGACTTAACCCATAATACATGCGGGGCTTAACCCACAACAAAAGAAAAGAGTTCCGCGACGGGAACTCTTTCATTCTCATAATTAGTCCGTCTTTGACGGTGGAGATTATTCGTCTTCTTCTACGGCATCTTCATCTTCAAAGAAATCATCGAAGTCTTCATCAAAATCTTCATCGAAATCTTCAAGATAATCCGGATTCAGGATGCGATAGACGATATAGGAGATACCTGCTACTGCAGCGATGCCGCCGATAACAGCCAGTACCCAGAGAATAGTTCTCTTTGCTTTAGCATCCATTGTCTGCTGAATATTCATACGAGTTAATAATTCTTCCATACGATCGCTCATGGTTCATTCCTCCTTCATCGCATTTCGATGTTATAGGTATTCTATCATACCTTTTTGAGACGGGCAAACGATGCGAACATTTTTTTAACGTTGCCGTCAAAATCTACAGTAACTTCATAGTCTCTGCCACCATTGACGATATTGAG
>JAGHUB010000306.1 GCA_018065025.1 Candidatus Equihabitans merdae | reverse complement strand
TGATCAATGCGGCAATCTCCCCATCTTCTCCCAGCAGTTCAAAGGCTACCGGCAGCACCAGTTTTAAGGAAATAAAAGAGACATCGATGCTGGCAAAATCGATCTCATCCTCCAGCATATCTCTGGTAACGTATCGGATATTGGTCTTCTCCATGCAGACAACACGCTCATCTGTCCTTAACTTCCAGGCCAGCTGACCGTAGCCTACATCAATGGCATATACCTTGGATGCACCATTTTGAAGCATGCAATCGGTAAAACCACCGGTGGATGCCCCGATGTCCATGCAAACCTTCCCATTTAATTCTATAGGAAATGATGCCATGGCTTTCTCAAGTTTAAGACCGCCTCGGCTAACGTAGGGCATCTGACGCCCACGTACTTCAATATTAACACTTTCTTCAAAAGAACTGCCTGCCTTATCTTCCTTGGTGTCGTCTACATAGACAATACCTGCCATGATCAAAGCCTTGGCCTTCTCACGGGAAGGTGCCAGTCCTCGTTCTGTCATCAGAACATCAAGTCTCTTCTTCACTCAAATGCCTCTGTCTTACCTGCTTCATCCATAATCTGCATCTGCTTCTCAACCTTGTCCATGCGTTCATTCAGGGACTTGAGAAGCTTCATACCCTGCTGATATGTTTTAAAGGACTCTTCGAGGGAAACGTCTTCACTTTCAAGAGTACGAATCATCTCTTCCAGAGCCTCAAATCCTTCTTCAATTGTCTTGTCATTTTTAGCCATTGTCAATCTTCACTTTCCTGTCAAATGCTTCGATGGCTTCAATGGAAGCTGTGTATGCGCCGTCCGTTACCTGTATTTTAACACGGTCACCGATATTTTTCTGATGAATACTCCGTATAGCCTGACCATTTTCATCGGATGTATAAGAGAAGCCCTGAGACAGCTTATCCAGGGGATTTAACCCCTTAAACCGTTGAATATAACGTTCCAGGGCATGCTGCCGGCTTCTGTACTTGTCTGCCATAGCCCTGCGGAGACGTTCTTCCAGATAGGCTGAACTATCCTGTCGATCTTCCAGCAGAGTTTGCATGCTGCGACTAAGCTTGCTTTCCAGATCCAAGAGATATCGTCTCTTTTCATTTAACTGATTACGGGGACTCAGATAATTCATCTGAACCTGCAACTGTTTAAGACGACTTCTGTAAGCAATGAGATGACGACTCATACCAATGTACAATTCACGCTGATATTCAAGAAGTTTCTTCTCATAAGCCGCCGCTTCATAAAATGCCAGTTCAGCAGATGCTGAGGGCGTTGGTGCCCGAAGATCAGCTACAAAGTCTGCAATGGTGGTATCGGTCTCATGACCTACCGCTGAAATAACCGGGGTCTGACATTGAAAAATAGCCCTGGCTACTGATTCATCGTTAAATGCCCACAGGTCTTCTAACGAGCCGCCCCCTCGTCCGATAATGATCACATCCACATCTGAGTGATCCATCACTTCCAGGCCCTTGACCAAAGAAGCTACAGCACCTTCGCCCTGAACCAAGGCAGGATACAGGATTAGCTGAACATAGGGATTACGTCTGGCAGAAATATTCTGGATATCACGAACAGCAGCACCTGTAGGTGCTGTAATCACGCCTACTCTCCTTGCATAGCGGGGAATGGGCTTCTTATAAAGGGGATCGAACATCCCCATCTCTTCCAGTTCTTTCTTGAGTTTAAGAAATTGCTCGTAGAGCAGACCTTCACCTTCAGGTTCGATCTGCGTAGCATAAAGCTGACATGTGCCGTCTCTCTCATAGACGTTGACCGAACCGGTCACAACGACTTTGTCGCCGTCTTTCATCCTATGGGCCAGGCCGGCGCGATGTGACCTGAACATCACACAGCGCAGAGCGCCGTCGGCATCTTTTAGAGAAAAATAAATGTGTCCAGAGGTATGGTATTTAAGATTGCTTACCTCACCTCTGACGGACACATGATTAAGAAGGACATCCTGTGTGAATAGTCCTTTGATATAGCGATTGATCTGACCTACCTGATAGATGGATTTGGCCATAAGATTATTTTATCCTTTTGCGATCTGACCCAGAATACCGTTAATGAAAGCAGAAGATTCTTCTCCACCAAAACGCTTAGCCAGTTCAACAGCTTCATTGATAGCAACGCCTGTGGGAATCTCTGAATCAAAGCACAGTTCATAGACGCCAAGACGAAGGATAGCCAGATCCACCTTAGCCATACGCTGGATCTTCCAGCCCTTGGAAGTCTGGATCAGTTTTTCATCGATCTCCGGCATGCGTTCGATCAGCTTGTCATAGCGCTGTCTGAGATAGAATTCATTTTCCGGGGACAGTTTCTCAGAGGATTCCACAGTTTCATCTGCATCCTCTTCCATGTCATCGGAATCTTCCATATAAAGGTCTATCTGCTGCTCAATCTCACTGGGATTGTTAAAGGCATACAGAAATACCAGTTTAAACAGATGTTCACGTAGTTTTCTTCTGCTCATAGCTTACTCTTTTGCGGCTTTCACTGAAACATCAGCTACACGTACATTAACTTCACTAACAGTCAGACCGGTCATATTTTCCAGAGCTGATTTAACTCTTTCCTGAACCTGTGTGCTGACATCCATGATAGCATAGCCATAATCGATGTTCAGTGCCAGATCTACACTGATCTGCTCTTCTTCAACAGTTACTTTAACACCGGCTCTCAGATTCTTGATACCAAGTCTGGCAATGAGATCCTTTGTTACGCCGCCTTCCATAGAGGCTACGCCACTGACTTCAGTAGCTGCTAAACCGGCGATAATAGCCAGAACTTCTTCTGAAACCTTAACGCTGCCGGCATTCTCATCTTCGCGAATCGTAAACATAGTACGCTTATCTGACATAATTAAATCCTCCGTTTCTGGTGAAAACATTATAACAAAGGCATCTATCCTTTACAAGGAAGAAGCTACTCATCCCAATCGCCAAACTCTGACAATTCGAGACCTTTATTGCGGTCTAAGGTCATGCCCACACTCCATTCGTGAGCCCACAGAAGCAAGGGATTACCCTTCATATCTTTGACCTTCTTCATATCTGAAGTACCTTCCAGATGGTCCACATCCACATCACCGGGATTGGCGATCCAACGGATATATTCATAAGGCAAGGTCTCCATAGCTACCTCGACTTTATACTCAGTTTCCAGACGGAACTTGAGAACATCCAGCTGCAAGACACCAACAACGCCTACGATGATTTCTTCCATACCGGTACGATATTCCTGGAAGATCTGAATAGCACCTTCCTGGGCAATCTCAGTGACACCCTTCATAAACTGCTTACGCTTCATGGTGTCGATCTGACGGACACGGGCGAAATGTTCCGGTGCGAATGTGGGGATACCGCCGTAGCGGAAGTTCTGACCCGGCGTACATACGGTATCCCCGATTGAATAAATACCCGGATCAAATACGCCAATGATGTC
>JAGHUB010000151.1 GCA_018065025.1 Candidatus Equihabitans merdae | reverse complement strand
GAGCGAGCGGCGGTTTCTATCAACGCGTTTTGTCCTATAAACCTATAATACTAATTCCATATTTACACAGAAAAGAGGACACCCGATTGGGTGTCCTCTTCATTAGCTTTATGCGATTGTGCTGTTAAGCTTGGAATTAAAGCTGGGGACCAGCCTTAACCAGTTCAGCGCCGCCTTCGATGCCTTCGTATTTAGCGAAGTTCTTGATGAAACGACCGGCCAGATCTTCAGCCTTGGCGTTCCAA
This sequence comes from Candidatus Equihabitans merdae, assembly GCA_018065025.1. Classification (GTDB taxonomy): domain Bacteria; phylum Bacillota; class Clostridia; order Lachnospirales; family Lachnospiraceae; genus Chordicoccus; species Chordicoccus merdae. The sequence continues at coordinate 4,937 of JAGHUB010000151.1, read as the reverse complement.
TCAGCAACGTCAGCATATGTGTCTCTCGGATCCAGGATACCTGTATCAACACCGTTCAGTTCTGTGGGAACTTCGAAGTTGAAGTAGGGGATTGTCTTGGTGGGAGCATTGTTGATATCGGCGTTCAGGATAGCATCGATGATACCACGTGTATCCTTGATGGAGATACGTTTGCCTGTGCCGTTCCAACCTGTGTTTACAAGGTAAGCCTTAGCACCGCTCATGTCCATTCTCTTAACCAGTTCCTGAGCATACTTTGTGGGCGGCAGTTCCAGGAAAGCCTGACCGAAGCAAGCTGAGAAGGTCGGAGTGGGTTCTGTGATACCACGTTCTGTACCGGCAAGCTTTGCTGTGAAACCGGACAGGAAGTAGTACTGTGTCTGTTCCGGAGACAGGATAGAAACCGGAGGCAGAACGCCGAAGGCATCAGCTGAAAGGAAGATAACATCCTTAGCAGCAGGACCGGAAGACTTGCTATTGACCTTGGAAGCGATCTTTTCGATGTGATCCAGCGGATAGGAAACACGTGTGTTTTCTGTAACGCTCTTGTCGTCGAAGTCGATCTTGCCGTCTTCAGCAACTGTTACGTTTTCAAGAAGAGCATTTCTCTTGATGGCGTTGTAGATATCCGGTTCGGATTCTTTGTCAAGGCCGATAACCTTAGCATAGCAGCCACCTTCGAAGTTGAAGACGCCGTTGTCATCCCAGCCGTGTTCGTCATCACCGATCAGGAGACGCTTCGGGTCTGTGGAAAGAGTTGTCTTACCTGTGCCTGACAGACCGAAGAAGATAGCTGTGTTCTTACCTTCCATATCTGTGTTGGCTGAGCAGTGCATAGCAGCGATACCCTTAAGCGGCAGATAGTAGTTCATCATGGAGAACATACCTTTCTTCATTTCGCCGCCGTACCATGTGTTCAGGATAACCTGTTCTTTGGATGTGATGTTGAAAGCGGAGATTGTAGAAGAATTCAGGCCGTATTTTTCATATTCAGCGAATTCAGCTTTGGAAGCGTTGTAAACAACGAAGTCCGGTTCGTAGTTTGCAAGTTCTTCGTCTGTAGGAACGATGAACATGTTCTTTACGAAGTGAGCCTGCCATGCAACTTCAACGATGAAACGGATAGCCATACGTGTATCTTCGTTGGCGCCGCAGAATGTATCAACAACATACAGCTTCTTGCCGGACAGCTGTTTAACAGCGATCTTCTTGGCTTCAGCCCAGCATTCTTCTGTCATCGGATGGTTGTCGTTCTTATAGCTTTCAGATGTCCACCATACAGTGTCTTTGGAGTTTTCATCCATAACGATGTATTTATCTTTGGGTGAACGACCTGTGTAGATACCTGTCATAACGTTGACAGCATCAAGTTCTGTGAGCTGACCTTTGTCATAGCCTTCCAGACTCGGATCCATCTCTGCTTCAGCCAGCAGTTCGAATGAAGGATTGTGGATGATTTCAGCGGCATCCATAATGCCATACTTAGTTAAATCAATGTTAGCCATAATGATTACCCTCTCTTATATATAGATTTTCATTGATAACATAAAGAAACACAATAGAATATAGCATATTATGCCCTCTGTCACAATAACTACTAAATTAAATGACAAAAAAAATAGACAAATAGCATAACTTCGCCTTGAACATGTGTTCAGAATATTGTAGAATACATTGATAGATGTTTAAAATTGTACAAAATGTTTGAAAAGTTTGACTATTATGACGGAAAAACGCATTTTTCAGCAAAAACATTTGTATTTTTTTAACAAAAGTGCTATGCTAAATCCGATAATTGAACAACATGGAACGAGTATTGCAGTGACAGCGAAAGCTGTTGAAAAGGGAATCCGGCGAGCATCCGGAACAGCCCCCGCTACTGTAAAAGGGAGAGTGTCCTAGATGTCACTGGGAAACCGGGAAGACTGGACATTCGATGAACTTAAGTCAGGAGACCTGCTGCAGTACAGTCTACACTTCTCGGGGTGAAGAAAGGTAAAGGATTCGACATGAACCTGTGTTGAATCAGGCTTCTTTTCCGCTTTCTATAGCGAAAAAAGCTAGGCTTGTTCTGAAGGAGCATACAGACAAAACCTAGAACTTATTTACTAAAAGAAGAAAGGAACGAGAAATGGAAGAAATCTTAAAGAGAATCGGTGACTTAGTTGCTGAAGGCGAAGACGATGATGCTGTTGAAGCAACCCGTGAAGCATTGGAAATGGGTATTGACCCCATGGTCATCCTGAACGATGGTGCTAATGCCGGTATGGAAATCATCTCTGAACAGTACAACGAAGGCGAAGCTTTCCTGCCCGAACTGGTTCTGGCCGGTGACGCTATGTCTGCTGTTATTGAAGTTCTGTTTGAGAACATGGATGCTGAACAGGCTGCTGCTTCCAAGATCGGTACAATCGTTATGGGTCAGGCTAAGGGCGATGTTCATGATATTGGTAAGAACGTTTGCGCAGCTCTTCTGGCTGTTAACGGTTTCGAAGTTCATGACCTTGGTACAGACGTAACTCCCAAGGCTCTTGTTGAAGAAGCTGAAAAAGTTAACGCTGACATCATCCTTTGCGGCACACTGCTGACAACATCTCTTCCCTACCTGGCTGACGTTAAACAGTACGTTCAGGACACAGGTAACGGCGACAAGATCTTCGTTGGCGTAGGCGGCGGCCCGGTTACTCCGGAATTTGCTAAGAACATGAAGGCTGACGGTTGGTCAAGAACATCCTTCGACTGCGTAGAAATGTGCAAGAAGCTTGTTGGCGAATGCAAACCCAACGCTCAGGAAATGGTTTACGTTAACTCTGAAGACAGATAATTTATAATTGTTCATGATTACCATTAGTTAGGTAATTCTTTATAGAGAGGAGAATTTATGAATAACTATAAAGTTCAGATCCTTCTTAACAATCTGGATAAAGCCCATCAGGGTCCCATCATCCCGATGAAAGAATGGGATACCAAGATTATTCCGAAGACTATCAAACGTATTCTGAAAGAACACAATCTGCAGGGTACATGTGATGTCGACAACCCCATCAACACAGATCCCGAACTGGCTGACAGATATTTCAAAGCTGGTTGGCAGCTGGCCGTTGAACTTGGTCTGTACTGCGAAGATACAGAACGTGTTATCCATGTTACAGAAGAAGATCTGTATGAATCTCTGAGAAACTATCAGGAATACAACATCCTTGGCGAAGGTCAGGATGAAGTTATCATGAAACCCCGTCGTCCGGAAGATCCCTACAAACCGCTTCTGGCTGCTTCTCTGGGTATCGTTTGCTCAGAAGAAAACTACATCCCGCTGGTTCAGGGTATTACAAAGTATAACAAGCTGGTTGACGTTCTTCATGGTCCGTCTCTGGCAACTGTTTTCAATCGTCCGATTCGTTCCGGTACACCGTATGAAACTCTGGCCGGTAACTATGAATCCGAACTGAAGAAAGAAGCTCTGTGGAGATCCGGTCGTCCCGGTATGGCTAAGACTGGTGTTAACTCCGCTGTTACAGAATATGGTCACCTTGGTGGTGCTGCTTCTGTTGCCGGCCGTGGTAACGTTACACAGTCTCTGTGCCCGGTTGAACTTAAGTGCACATTCTCCAACTTCCATCGTAACATCATGGGTCTGAACTATGGCCATAAGCTTCGTACCGGTGGTTTCTCATACATCGGTGGTTATGCCGGTCCGCCCGAAGGCGCTGCTATCGCTTGTATCGCCAACGACCTGCTGCTGACATGCGTCCTGCAGGCTGACTATGTATCATCTTATGTTTATGATATCCAGCTGTTCGGTAACTGCGGCCGTAAGGCTGTCTGGGCCAACAGTATTTCTACACAGGCCGTTTCTCGTAACACCAAGATCATGAGAAACAAGATCGTTAACGAAACAGCCGGTCCGTGCACAGAAATGTTCATGTATGAAGCTGCTGTTGGTCTGATGAACCACTCAGTATCCGGTGCTTCCAAGACAACACAGCCGCGTTCTGCCGGTGGTCGTTTCACTGACTACATCACTCCGATGGAATGCTGGTGGTGCGGTAACGTCTTCAAGTCAACTGCTGGTATGACTCTGAAAGACGCCAACGAAATCGCTAAGAAGATCCTTCCGAAGTACGAAGAAAAACTGGGTAGCCCGGATAAGGGTCTCAGCGTAAACGATTGCTTCGATCTGAAGAATCAGGTTCCGAAGGAAAACTATCGTGAGCTGTACACCAGAGTTCGTAACGAACTGATCGACCTTGGTATGCCGCTGAACAACATCTATGGCGAATGGTACGAAGAACTGCTTAAAGAACGCAAGACATACAGCCTTGGCTTCTAAAGCAATCTGTTAAAATTCAATATGGACTAATGATGAGCCGTGCAGTCACTCTACGTAAGGGGGACGTGCACGGCTTTTCTTTAACGATTGATTTTTGCTCATAACTTGAAGACGCTAAGTCTTTTGGATGTGAGTGAAGAGAATAAGTTAATTACTGATTATTGATCTGGAGAAGAATTATGTCATCATTTGACGTTATCGGAAAAGAAATAACCCGCCGTGACGCTTATGATAAGGTCACAGGCCGGGCCGAATATGTAGCAGATTTAAATCTGCCGGGTATGGTTTACGGTAAAATGATCCATAGTCCTGTAGCCCATGCCATATTCAAGTCCATTGACACCTCAAAAGCCTTAGCGCTTCCCGGTGTTGTGGACATCACAACTTTCGAAGATATTCCGGAGATTCCCTATACATCCTGTGGTCATCCTCGCCCTTACGATACACCGGCAGATCTGTTTATCTATAACCGCCATGCTCGCTATGTAGGGGATCCTATTGGTTGTGTAGTAGCAGAGACTCCTGAGATAGCAGAAGAAGCAGTTCGTCTCCTTACATATGAATATGAAGAGTTGCCTTTCTATCTGACTCCTGATGAGGCTATGGC
>JAGHUB010000185.1 GCA_018065025.1 Candidatus Equihabitans merdae | reverse complement strand
TTCAGTCTGGGATGATCCATGAAGGATGAAAGCTTGTAGTCAAGCAGGTTGTTGTTAAGAGCACGACCTGTCTTTTCGTCCCACATCAGTTTTTCGGAAAGAGCATAACCGATACCCATACTCATGCCACCGTGGACCTGGGCTTCGGCCAGAGCCGGATTGATAACCGTACCACAGTCGTGAACATTGATGATGTTCAGAAGCTGTACACGGCACATGGGAATATCTACTTCGACTTCAGCGAAACAGGCACCCAATGAGAGAGCATTGGACTTGATTGTATAAGTGCTCTCAGCTGTCATATGCTGGCTGTTTGTCATGTGATAGATAGCTGTGCTTGACAGTTCTTCAAGTGACATCAGGCGACGACCGTCTGTTGTACGGATGATCCAGTTGTCAACGATATCCATGTTGAAGACCGGCATACGAACGTATTCGTGAGCATATTTCAGGATACGTTCCTTCAGCATAAGAGCAGTCTGTCTGATGGAGAAGCTCATGACGAATGTACCACGGGAAGCGTATACGCCGGTACCAAAAGGAGTGATATCAGTATCCTGACAGGATACGACGTGAACCTTATCCATGGTGACACCGAGTGTTTCAGCTGCCATCTGTGCACATACAGTATCAGCACCCTGACCGATTTCATTTTCAGCAATCTGAACCTGAATAGAACCATCCTGGTTCATGACCATTCGGCAGGAAGATGTTTCCAGAGAGATGGGATAGATAGCTGTGTTGTACCAGTAAGTTGAAACAGCAATACCACGGCGGATATCGCCCTTGGGCTGATTCTTGTATTCCTCGTACTTCTTGTAGTAGTCGATGAAAGCAGCGCCCTTATCGAAGCACTGGTTGATGCTGTCTTCATAAAGTTCGTTCTTTGAGAAAGCATGAACATAACCAACAGGCATCAGATTTTTACGACGGAATTCCAGAGGCTGCATACCGATCTTTTCGGCAATTTCTTCGGTATGAATCTCCCAGGCGAAAGAAGCCTGAGGCATGCCGTAACCACGCATAGCGCCGGCAGCCGGTTTGTTTGTGTGAACAGTCCAGGCTTCGCAGTCGATATTATCGCAGGGATACAACTGGGGGAAAGCACCGGCTTCTTTAGCAGCAATTGAATGACCGTGGGAGACATAACCACCCTGATCAGACCAGATCTCACACTTTCTGGCAGCGAATGTACCGTCAGGTCTTACCCATGATGTCATATGGAATTCAACAGCGTGACGTACACGGTTGCAGATAAATGTCTCTTCACGAGAGCATTCAAGCTTGACCAGTCTGCCGCCAAGCTGGATAGAAAGCCATGCACAAAGCGGCTCATAAAGAACGTCCTGCTTGTTACCGAAACCACCACCAACGTAGGGTTTGATAACACGGAACTTGCCCCAGGGCAAACCTGTTGCCTGGCCGACTACACGGCGGACGATATGGGGAATCTGTGTTGATGCGACGATAACAGTACGACCATCACCTTCACCATAGGCATAGCAGAGGAAGTTTTCAATATGACAATGCTGAACAGTAGGTGTCTTACACCATGTTTCGACTTTGATCAGGTCTTTTTCTTCAGCAATAGCTTTGGCAGTATCACCAATATGCATATCGGTATGACCAATGATGTTGTTTTTCCAGTGTTCATGAATCTGGGGAGCGCCGTCTTTCATGGCTTCACGGGCATCCAGAACAAAGGGAAGTTCTTCAATAACCATGTTCTTTTCAAGAGCACGGATAGCTTGAGCGGCAGCAACTTCATCTTCAGCAACAACAGCACCGATATCATCGCCGTGATAACGAGGATGATCAGTCATAAGAAGACGATCGGCGTGGTCCTGATGATGAGGATCCATGGACCAGGGATGACCTGCTGTGGGATATAAGTGCTTCTCTTTAAGATCGAAGCATGTGTATACAGCAACAACACCCGGAATCTTTTCAGCCTCTGACTTGTCAATAGACTTAACGATACCGTGGGCTACAGGAGAATGAAGTACTTTGGCAATCAAAGCACCGCGGTCACACAGATCGTCAGTGTATTTTGTACGTCCGATGGCTTTGTCGTGAGCGTCTAACCTGATATAAGGTTTACCAACTACTTTGTAAGACAAATCAAACACCTCCGTTTGAAAAATACAGATAAAAAGTTTTTGGCTATAATAAAAAAATTCGTAAATCCCTACACTAAGAATACTATTTCTATA
>JAGHUB010000294.1 GCA_018065025.1 Candidatus Equihabitans merdae | reverse complement strand
ACCAACACATACACATCCTCCCCCAAAAAACAAAGTAATTACATTATTAAGATAAGTATATTAAGCCTTCTCTTCATATTGTCATTCCTTTGTTTTTGGGGGGAGGATGTGTATGTGTTGAACAGATTATAACCTTTGAATGAGGCAATTGCCATTCATATAAGAAAGAATGCTTCTGCATTCTTTTGATGTCACTCCGCGACACGGCCCCCGATCACAGATCGGGGTATATTAATAAGCCGCTGCATATCTGATATGCAGCGGCTCTCAAATACAGACTATTTAGTTTTGATAATTAGCTTATCTCTTGATCAGCAGTGCGGCGAAGTCATTGACATTTGTGCCTGTAGCACCTGTCATGATCAGGCCATCTGTTTCTTTTAAGGCATTGTAGGCATCATTTTCCTGGAGTACCTGGAAGATAGAGATACCTTTCTCTGCCAACTGGTCAGATGTGGCACCATCGGTGTAGCCACCGGCTGCATCGGTCGGACCATCTGTTCCGTCACTACCGACACTGAAGATGGCTGTGTCTTTAAGACCGGCGATACCCATAGCACCGGCCAGAGCCAGTTCCTGGTTTCTGCCGCCCTTACCCTTACCGGTCAGGTGAACGATTGTCTCACCACCTGCGATGAAGGCAAGACTCTTATCAGAATTCTGATAGGTCTTGGCGATGGAAGCAAGGAAAGCACCGGCTTCTCTTGCGACACAATCTAACTGGTCTGTCAGAACCACTGCTTCGTAACCAAGTTTTTCACAGGACTCTTTGGCTGCGGCGCAAAGATTGCGGACGCTGCCTGTGATCTGTGTTTCAACATTGGTCAGTTCCTTAGGTGTCTCCTGACCAAGCAGTTCAAGAGCCTGTTCAGACAGCTTAAGACCGTATTTTTCGGCAATTGCCAGAGCCTGCTGACTGGTTGATGTATCCGGATAAGCAGGACCTGAAGCGATCATATCCAGGGGATCACCCAGGATATCGCTTAATACGATGCTGTAAACAAAAGCCGGTTCACAGATCTTAGCGAACTTACCGCCCTTAACAGAAGACAATCTCTTACGGATGGTGTTCATCTCAACGATATCTGCACCACAGGCAAGAAGCTGTTTTGTGATATCAGCCAGTTCTTCACCGGATACCAAAGGTTTCTCAAAGAGAGCTGAACCACCGCCTGACAAAAGGAAGAGAACGGTATCTTCTGCTGTCAGATCCTGAACCAGATCCAAGGCTGCCTGAGTACCTTTGAAGGAATTTTCATCCGGTACCGGATGGCCGCCTTCATAGCAGTCCATCTTAGGCAGATCATGTTTGACATGGTCATATTTTGTTACAACAACACCTTTTTCAAGCTTATCGGCAAGGATCTCTCCGGCAGCTTTGGCCATCTGCCAGGCAGCTTTGCCGGCAGAAACGATATAAAGCTTTCCTGTGCCGAAGTCTTTTCCTGTTAATGCAGCGGCAACAGCTTCATCCGGCAGAACTTTCTTGATAGCTTCACGGATGATCTGATCCGCATCATTTCTTAATGTCATAGTAACAAGTTCCTCCTTAATGGAAAATCAAAGAGAGAATAAAGATCATGATCATGGCACAGATACCTTCTACCAAAGTAGCCAGAGTCTGTGTCTTATAACCCTGATCCGGAGTCATTTCACCAAAGTTAGTAACAACCCAGAAGTAAGAGTCGTTAGCATGAGATACGGTCATAGCACCGGCGCCGATAGCCATGACGCACAGAGCGCTCATCAGAGCAGAATCCATACCAAGAGCACCCATCAGAGGAGCCATGATGCCGGCTGTTGTTGTGATGGCAACAGTTGAAGAACCCTGAGCGGATTTGAGGATGGCTGCCAGCAGGAAGGGGAAGAAGATGCCGATAGACTGCAGTACATTGGCATGTTCTGTGATGAATGTAACCAGACTTGTGGAAGAAATAACTTTACCAAGAACACCACCGGCGGCTGTTACGAACAGGATGGGGCCGACAGTCTTCAGAGTTTCATTGCAAAGTTCATAGAGCTTGTCGCCCATCTTGCACTGAACCAGAAGAATGATGCCAAGGATAACACCAACAGCCAGAGCGACGATAGGTGTACCTAAGAATGTGCAAGCTGTGCTGAGAGCGCCTGTCCAACCAAAGATGGAAGAAACATTTGACAGAGCCATCAGGATGATGGGAACAAGGATGGGAGCCAGTGACATAGCACCACTGGGCAGATGTTTGAAGGAAGCTACCAGCTCTTCATAAGTCTGGATAGTTTCTTCAGTATTTAATTCATCAGCGGATTTAACCTTTTTGCCGATGTATTTAGCATAGAAGTAAGCACCGGCCAGTGTGGGGATGGATACCAGAACACCAAGACCCATAACTAAAAGGATGTTGTTGCCGATGCCAAGAGTGTTAGCAGCAGCGATGGGGCCCGGTGTGGGCGGAATGAAGACGGGTGATGCATAAAGACCTGCAGAAAGACAAACTGTCATAGCTACAGAAGAAGCACCTGTCTTCTTAACCAGAGCTTTACGAATGGGGTTAAGAACAACGAAACCGGAGTCACAGAAAACCGGAATAGATACGACCCAACCCATCAGTTCGATGGCCAGTTCGGGATGCTTAGGACCTACGATACCAACAACGATATCAGCCAGTTTAAGAGCTGCACCTGTAGCTTCCAGGAAAGCACCGATCATAGCACCGAAGATGATAACGATACCGATACTTGTGAATGTACCTGAGAAACCATTACCGATAACAGTTGCAATACCATTAATAGTATTACCGTCTGCATCTGTGACATTGGCAAAGGGGATGCCACCAATCAGGCCCAAAAC
>JAGHUB010000216.1 GCA_018065025.1 Candidatus Equihabitans merdae | reverse complement strand
AGCTGAGACAATACGGTGTTGGGAATATCAGAAGGATTCTGGGAAATGAAGTAGATGCCCACACCCTTTGAACGGATGAGACGAACTACCTGTTCCACTTTCTCCAACATTTCCCGAGAGGCATTGTTAAACAGCAAATGTGCTTCATCAAAGAAGAAGACAAATTTGGGCTTCTCGGGATCGCCTACTTCAGGCATGAGATTGTAGATCTCAGACAGCATCCAAAGAAGGAAGGTGGCATAAAGCTGGGGCTGCTGGAAGAGCTGCTCGCAGTTCATGACATTGACGTAACCACGACCATCTTCATCACAACGAATCCAGTCACTGATCTCCAGAGCCGGTTCACCGAAGAAAATGTCGCCGCCCTGATCTTCCAGTTTAAGGATAGCTCTCTGAATGGCACCGATGGAAGCAGCAGCAATGTTGCCGTACTGTGTCTTGTAGGCAGAGGCATTGTCACCTACATACTGAGTCATAGCCTTCAGATCCTTCAGATCCAGAAGCAGCAGATTCTGATCGTCAGCGATACGGAAAATGATATTCAGGATGCCTTCCTGAACTTCATTAAGACCCATAATGCGGCCAAGAAGCAGGGGACCCATCTCAGAAACAGTAGCCCGAACCGGTGTACCCTTCTTACCAAATACGTCCCAATAGCTGGTGGGATAGCTCTTATAAGTGAAATTAGCCTCAGCCAGACCAAATCTTTCGATGCGCTTCTGCATACCTTCGGAATCTACGCCGGGCTTGCTCATACCGGACAGGTCACCCTTGATATCTGAAACGAAACAGGGAACGCCGGCATCTGAGAAGGACTCAGCCAGTACCTTCAAAGTGATGGTCTTACCGGTACCGGTAGCACCACAGATCAGACCGTGACGGTTGGCCATAGATGGAAGCATACAGATCTTGTTGTCATTTTTCGCGATCCAAAGCTGGTTGTCAAAATACATAATCCTTCTCCTTTTCTAAATTGAAATACTTACGAAAACTCCTGCATTATCCGAAGATACCGTAAGCGATAAGACTCATGATAGTGGCGGCCATGGCTACACCACACAGGGCAGCCAACAAGGCCTTCTTAAAATCGATCTTAAGCAGGGCTGCGATCAGTGTGCCCGTCCAACCACCGGTACCCGGCAGAGGGATACCAACGAAGCACATCAGGCCCCAAAATTCCGCTTTCTTAATAGAATCGGACTTGCCCATAGCCCGAGCCTCCAGCTTGCGGACGATGCCGCCCAGAAGCTTGGTGGGACTGAGCCAGTGAAAGATCTTGCGGATAAACAGAAGAATAAAGGGCAGGGGAATAACATTTCCTATAACGGAAAATATAATTGCCTGACTCAATGGCAATTCCAGAAGTCTTGCCAGGGGAATACCGCCACGCAGCTCGATGAGGGGCAGCATAGAGGTAATCATAACCGCGATCTGAGGCGGCAGAAAACTCAGGTGAGTTGAAAACCAAGTAGCAAAATTCATGATCTGCTGTCCTCTTTATCCTTTAACGATGTCTTTCAAAGCCCTGAACAGGGTTGCCATCTCTTCATCGGTACCGATGGTGATGCGCAGGTAGTTGTTGATACGGGGCTTGTCGAAGTAACGGACATAGATGTGCTTCTCACGAAGCTTAGTGAAGATCTCCTTGGCCGGCACAGAT
>JAGHUB010000436.1 GCA_018065025.1 Candidatus Equihabitans merdae | reverse complement strand
ATAACCAGTGCCTGGTTACCGTCACGAAGGTCTACGCTGCACCATGTAGGTGCCTTGTCTACGTGGTCTTTCTTAACCCAGTCGTAGCATTCTGTGGGCGGTGTGTAATACTGAATCTTGTACTTTCTGTAATCAAACATTTGAAAAACTCCTTTCGGGCTAAATCATGCCCCGCTTTGGTGTATTTTTCACAAAAGAAAAAGCCCTTCATCTCTGCACAAAGAGACGAAAGACCTGATGTCCTACGCGGTACCACTCTTCTTCACGCTTATATTGCGTGCCCTTATCGGATACGGATCCTATTGACCTTATATCCTGCCGACTAACGTACGGCTTACGTCTGCGCCTACTCTCCATGATTACGGATTTGAGACAGAGGCTCGAGGGCGAGTTCCAATCATTTCTTCCACTGCCTTACACCAACCGGCAGCTCTCTGCGCTCCGTCCTGACTGTACTATTCCCTGTCATCGCTTTTTCTTTTATGAAGTTGCCATCTACTTTAACAAATCCATCCCAGGATGTCAATCATAGACTTTACTTTTCATTTTCCGGAAAATGTGGCATCATACCTCTTAGTTCAATAACATAATCACAACAAGGATTAATCCATCAATAACAGAAAGGATATATTATGCTTCCCAAAGATCCCGTTATCTTATTAAGCTACATCAACACACAGCTTCGCGACAACTACTCTTCCCTGGAACGCCTCTGCGACGACAAGGATGTGGATCCGGCAGAGATCCTCGATGCCCTGAAAAGTATTGGCTATAATTATGACTCTGAGGCAAATCAGTTTAAATGAACATCTATGTCTCATTGACGACTGAGCCTCGCAATTCCCTTGGCTTCAGTGTCAATTTCGACATTAATCATTTAAAACAGTTATCAATGAGGCAATAAGCTTCTTCAATAATGATCAAATCGGCAGGTCATCACTCGATGATCCTGCCGATTACTATTTCTGCTAATTCAATTATAGGCGATTTACTTGGGAATCTCATAATGCTGGAAATCCTTAGGCACGATCCAGTCACCGCCCCAGGCAAATCCTGACATCTTGAAGACCTGATCACAATAGTCATTATTCATGATGACATGAGGTACACTGCTGCTTCTCCAGTGAATGTAATTGATGGAGGGATTACTCTTAAAAGTAGGATCCCCATTCTTGTCATAGCTGACGAATTCCGCAGTGATGTCGTGAGGCACATGAGGATTGCCCGCTCCGTCATAAGTGACATAGGGATTCTCCAGAGGGTTAATATCAATAGCCAGACCCAAAGCATGTCTGGACAACTGGGTCTGACCGGCTACCACACGATAATTAAATGAAGAGGTATTATTGTGATCGATAGAGTTGTCATCCGCCACATTGCCGTCACGGCCGGGAACCCAAAAGTCATCGATAAGACGCATCTGACATATCTGGTAGCGGGCCAGGAAGAAGGACTTAAAGATACTTAAAGTCCGGTCTGCAATAGCGCTGTTGACGATGATCTCACCTACCTGAATCTCGCCTTCATAGTTATAGTGATGAACCTTCAGATAACGCAGACTGCTTAAACTGATATGAGGATTGCTGACATAAGACTTGCCATTGATGCGATTGTAAACAGCATCTCCTACATTGATTCGATAAGCCTGAAAATACTGATCCAGATTGTTGCGGTCAATCTGAGCTTCCAGCACATGAGTCTTAGCCGGTGCTGTAGCAATATTCAGAGGAACATTTTTTGTAAAGAGATGCTCAATATTGCCATCGGGTAAAACAGTCTTTCCGCCAAATACCAGCAGATGGTCGATTGTCTTACCATTATGATAAAGGGCACCACTCTCGGATTTACCCTTGTCTGACAGAATAAGCGGATAGCCCAGCTTATAAAGGATAGGACCTGCACACAAAGCATCCGGGAAATTGCTGCCGCAGGATACGGCTGAACCTCTGACACCGGAATTAATAAATTC
>JAGHUB010000187.1 GCA_018065025.1 Candidatus Equihabitans merdae | reverse complement strand
TCACCATCTTGTGGAACTGGGGCTGTTCGATAAAGAGAAAACAGGCATTGTAGTGGGTCAGCAAAATACTGACTACAGCCACTGCTCGAACAAAATCAAGATAAAACTGGCGTTCTTTTTTCATCGATCAAAAGGATCCTCTCCAAATATTTCTTGCAGCGTATCACTTTCAACCATACCTTTTGTGACACACATATAGTATGATTATACAATAAAACAAGCCTATCGTATAGTTATGCTATTTTTCAAACATGGAGTCACTTATGAAATCAAAGACATATACTATTCCCTCTCCCGTTGACGGACTGCCCTTATCTGTTTTACTGACAGAACCAGATGAAGGTAATATCCGTGCCGTTTTCCAGATCGTTCACGGCATGGCTGAGATGAAGGAACGTTACACCGACTTTATGGAATACCTCAGCACTCTTGGCTACGCCTGCATCATCCATGACCATCGCGGTCACGGCCAGAGTATGCGTTCCAAAGAAGACAAGGGTTACTTCTACGGCGTCTCCGGCCTGGCACTGGCTGAAGATGTTCGTGCCGTCAGCCAGGAAGTCAAGAAGCTCTACCCCGGCAAGAAGCACATTCTCATGGGGCACAGCATGGGTTCTCTGGTTGTCAGATGCTTTGTCAAGAAATACGATGACATGATCGACGGCCTCATCGTCATGGGCCCACCCTCAAAGAATCCTGCCGTAGGCATGGGCCAGTTCATGGCTAAGACCATCGCCTTATTCAGAGGACGCCACCACCGCAGCCATTTCCTCAACAATGTGGTATTCGGCAGCTACGCCATGAGTGTTAAGAACCGCCGCACCACCTATGACTGGCTGTCAGTTAATCGGGAAAATGTTGACTTCTACATCCACCATGACTTGTGTGGCTTCTGCTTCACACTGGATGGTTTCCTGGGGCTCTTCGAACTGCTGAAAGAAACCTATGATGAAAGCGGCTGGAAGGCCTCCAATCCTTCTCTGCCTATCCTCTTCGTCTCCGGTGCCGAAGATCCTTGTATCGGTTCGGAAGAAAACTTCCGCTATGCCATCGACTTCATGCACGAACGCAGCTATTGGGATATCTCTTCTATCATGTATCCTGGCATGCGTCATGAGATCCTGAATGAAACGGATAATCGCAAAGTCTACCAGGATATCAGTAATTGGCTGGAAACGAAGATTCGCTAATATACCAAAAAGGACACTCAAACCGAGTGTCCTTTTTGTTGCTTATAACAGCGCCTTCATTGTCCTTGCGAAGCCTTCTTCAGGTGTTACCTGCGCCTTCCAGCCTAGGCTCTCCAGCTTGGCTGTGCTTCGGATGGAAGCATGGCGATTGGCATTTTCTTTGTAGTTGGCATCGGGCTGACCGAAGGTTGCCTTCACATCATGGGGTGAAAGACCGGCCAGAAGCTGGGCCAGATCACGAATGGTACGAATACC
>JAGHUB010000055.1 GCA_018065025.1 Candidatus Equihabitans merdae | reverse complement strand
CTAGCACAAAGAAGCGAATTTGGGTATAATCGAGACAACTTAAGAAAGCTTGTCGTTACATGCTTTCAGCGTCACCTTTTTCATGGACATCCCCTGAAATGAGATGTCTTAACAATCCCTGATTCATCATCAGGGCAGATGCATTTTTATCTATACGTCCGACAATTATGGACAGGAGGATATCATGTCAGTAATAGACACCATGATCCGCAACGAAGAAAACGGATCCGTCAGCTTCGGTAACTACACACTGCAGGAGAAAACTAAAGTTTCCGGTTTTCAGGGAAATGATGGCATCTACAAAGTCAAGACATTTGCTGAAATGACTCGTCTTGAAAAGGATGAACTTTTTGCTTATGAATCTGAACCCGGCACAGCTGTTCTGAATTATGCTCAGTCAGCAGAAGGCGTCAGCTTCTCCGTAGAAGGTCCCGAAGATGCACAGATCACAGTAGCCGGTGAACCGGGCTGTGCCTACAATATCATCATCGATGGTAAGCAGGCCGACGAAGTTCAGGCCTCCCTTGGCGGCAAAGTTTCCTTCAGCGTATCCCTGGAAGAAGGCAAGACAGTCGCTGTTGAAATCGCTAAGGCTTAATACTATAACTGAATAATAAATGATAAAGGCAAACGGCATATCCCGCTTGCCTTTTTTTATTCAAAACAGGATTATTTCGTCAGAGCAGTAAGACAGTGGATTTTGTCCTGCATTTCATGCATAATATAGAATGTGCTTTTATTGCTATTAAAATAAAGAGGTTAATATGGCCAAGGGAAAAACGATCTTCTTCTGTCAGGATTGCGGAAATGAAAGTGTCAAATGGATGGGGCAGTGCCCGGCTTGTCACAGCTGGAACAGCTTTGTGGTAGAAAAAGTCTCGGTATGAATACCGGGTAAGGCTTCTGCACGCCGTGACAGCGCTTCTGCCAATAAGCCTATGACCTTTAAAGAAATCGAGGCGGGAAATGAAAGTCGTGTCCGCACTTCTATTGAGGAGTTGGATCGGGTTCTTGGCGGCGGCCTGGTTAATGGTTCATTGGTCTTGATTGGCGGCGATCCGGGTATCGGAAAATCCACCCTGTTGCTTCAAAGTTGTAAGCAACTGGCGGCTAAGTCTATTAGGGTTCTGTATATTTCCGGTGAAGAAAGTCTTCATCAGATCAAAATGCGTGCTAACCGTATTGGGGAACTGACCGACGACTTTAAGCTTTACTGCGAAACAAATATTGCCCTGATTCGTGAGACTATCGAACGTGAGAAACCCGGCGTTGTAGTTATCGACTCCATTCAGACCATGTATAACGAAGAAGTGTCCTCTGCTCCCGGCTCTGTTTCTCAGGTCCGAGAGGCTACAGCAGCTCTGCTTCAGATTGCCAAAGGTCTTGGGGTCACAGTACTGATCGTAGGTCATGTGACTAAAGATGGTTCCGTGGCAGGTCCCCGTGTCCTGGAACATATGGTAGATACTGTTCTGTATTTTGAAGGTGACCGTCATGCATCCTATAGAATTCTTCGTTCTGTAAAGAATCGATTCGGCTCAACAGATGAGATCGGGGTCTTCGAAATGACCGGTGATGGTTTGATCGAGGTGGAAAATCCCCCGGAGTTTATGCTCAGTGGTCGCCCAAATAATGTACCGGGTTCCATCGTATCCTGTTCTGTAGAAGGAACACGTCCGGTATTGGTAGAAATTCAGGCATTGGTTTCCAGAACCAACTTCCCCATGCCTAGACGTACAGCAGACGGTGTTGATTACAACCGCGTCAATCTCCTGACGGCTGTTCTGGAGAAAAGAGGTCATATGGATTTGTCTGCCTGTGATGTCTATATCAATATTGCCGGCGGTATCCGCATGAATGAACCTGCGGTAGACTTGGGTATCCTCTTATCTATGGCATCCTGTCATAAGAATATTCCGGTCAGAGAAGATACAGCAGCATTCGGGGAAATAGGTCTGTCCGGCGAGATCCGTGGCGTCCGCAATCCGGAACAGCGTATCCAGGAACTGGAAAAAATGGGCTTTAAAAATGTCATTATGCCCAAGGCAAATATGAAGAACCTTCGGGCCGGCAAGAGTATTAATCTTATTCCGGTGGAAGATATCCGGGAAGCCATGAAAGAGCTTGTTCGTCTGCAGTAAATATATTTGCAAATGCTTTTGAATAGTCTTGGTGTAAAGACGTGTTTTGTCAAAGCAGGATAAGGCTTTGAAAATGGTTAGAAAATAATTTGCAAAAAATTTGAAATTTAGTGTTGACATATCTATTTGGGGATAGTATATTAAACAAGCTGTCGCGCACGACTGAAGCAAAAACGCCTCAGACAAGCGGCACAGATCCT
>JAGHUB010000051.1 GCA_018065025.1 Candidatus Equihabitans merdae | reverse complement strand
ATGGACAACTTCCAGGAAGTTTCACATCTGAATGTAGGTTCTGCTGTTATCGTTAAAGGTACTCTGGTTGCTACTCCAAATGCCGGTCAGCCCTTTGAAATTCAGGCTGATACTGTTGACATCGAAGGTACTTCCACACCGGATTATCCTCTGCAGAAGAAACGTCACTCTGTGGAATTCCTGCGTACCATGCCTCATCTGAGAGTACGTACCAACCTGTTCCAGGCTGCTTTCCGCGTACGTTCTCTGTGCGCTTATGCTATCCATCAGTATTTCCAGGACAGAGGTTTTGTCTATGTTCATACACCCATCATCACTTCTTCTGACTGTGAAGGTGCCGGTGAAATGTTCCAGGCCACAACTCTTGATCTGGAAAACCTGCCCATGACAGAAGATGGCAAGATTGATTACAGCGAAGACTTCTTCGGCAAGAACACCTATCTGACAGTATCCGGTCAGCTCAATGTTGAAACTTTCGCACAGGCCTTCAGAAATGTTTATACATTTGGCCCCACATTCCGTGCTGAAAACTCCAACACACCTCGTCACGCTGCCGAATTCTGGATGATCGAGCCGGAAATCGCCTTTGCCGATCTGGAAGATGACATGGCTCTGGCTGAAGGTATGCTGAAGTATGTTATCAACTATGTTCTGGAAAATGCTCCGGAAGAGATGCAGTTCTTCAACAAGTTCGTTGACAAGGGCCTGATCGAACGTCTGGAAGGTGTTCGCAATGCCAAGTTCAACCATGTAACTTATACAGAAGCTATCGACATCCTGCTGAATTCAGGTGTTAAGTTCGAATATCCGGTATCATGGGGTGTTGACCTTCAGACTGAGCACGAACGTTACCTGACAGAACAGTACTTCAAGGGTCCGGTTTTCGTTACCGATTATCCGAAGGAAATCAAAGCTTTCTATATGAAGTTAAACGAAGATGGCAAGACTGTTGCTGCTATGGACTGCCTGGTACCGGGTATCGGTGAGATCATCGGTGGTTCTCAGCGTGAAGATGACTTCGATAAGCTGAATGCTCGTATGGAAGAGCTGGGTCTGGATCCCAAGGCCTATGAGTTCTACACAGATCTTCGTAAGTTCGGTACAACACGCCACGCCGGTTTCGGTCTGGGCTTCGAACGCTGCGTCATGTACCTGACAGGTATCAGCAACATCCGTGACGTACTGCCCTTCCCCAGAACAACAGGCAGCTGCGAACTTTAAAAAGTAATTTCCCTAAGACAGCAGGATCGTGATGGTCCTGCTGTTTTTTTCTATGTTCTTATATGCCGCCACTTACAGCCGGACCTCGGTCAGGAGCTCGTTTGCTGTTCGGCTCGCGCGGCTATTAAGCCGCCATTCGCACAAACTCGCTTCGCTCAGACAGTGTGCTCGGTGGCGGTGCCAGCGCAAACCTCACGTTGGCCGCGGAAGACGTTATAAGGCGGCAGAGACGCAAGCCTCGCAATTCCCTCGGCTCCGGCTGTCGTGTCGGCATCTGAGGTTGGCTTGAGGCGGCAGGAACCATCACGGACAAATCCAGACGTCTTTTCGCCGCGCCCGATGCCCTGAGGCTAGTTTTGGCCAGCCTTTATGTTGATGGAGGGTAGAGTGTACCGAAAAAGCAAGTCCTCTGCAAACGGTGACGGAGCCACCAGGTCGGTGGAGGGTAGAGTGTACTGGAAAAGCAAGTCCTCTGTAAACGGTGGCGGAGCCACCAGGTTGATGGAGGGTAGAGTGTACCGAAAAGGCAAGTCCTCTGCAAACGGTGGCGGTGCCACCAGGTCGATGGAGGGTAGAAAGCACAAAAAAAGAGGACATCCGTGGATGTCCTCTTTTGAAATTTCTTATATTAATGGCTTCTTACTCTGTTGAATTACAGCAGGTTGATGTTTGCCTTAGCGCATTTCTTCTTCATGGATTCCGGCCATACGGATGCCTGAACTTCGCCGACGTGGACGCGGCCAAGGAGCAGCATGCACAGACGGGACTGACCGATACCGCCACCGATGGAGTAGGGGATCTGCTTCTTCAGAAGAGATTTGTGGTAGGGCAGTTCTTTACGATACTGGCAGTTGCTTGCATCCAGCTGGGCCAGCAGAGCATCTTCATCAACACGGATACCCATGGATGAAACTTCCAGTGCGCACTGCAGGGGCTCGAACCAGAAGAGGATGTCGCCGTTCAGGTTCCAGTCATCATAGTCCGGAGCACGACCATCGTGGGGCTTGCCATCTGCCAGAGGCCAGCCGATCTTCTGAAGGAAGACAGCGCCGTACTCTTTAGTGATGGCGTTTTCGCGTTCCTTGCGAGTCATCTTAGGATAACGTTCTTCCAGTTCAGTGGTTGTGATGAATGTGATCTTATCCGGCAGTTTGTAAACAGCATCCGGATAACGATACCATACTTCATGTTCCATATGTTTGATAACCTGGAAGATACGGTTAACGACCTGTTTCAGCTTCTTCTCGGTACGATCTTCCTTAGTGATGGCCATTTCCCAGTCCCACTGGTCAACGTAGCAGGAGTGAAGGTTGTCCAGATCTTCGTCACGACGAATAGCGTTCATGATGGTGTAGAGACCTTCGCCCGGCTGATAACCGTACTTGCCAAGAGCGGCACGTTTCCATTTAGCCAGAGAGTGAACGACTTCAAATGTTTCGCCGGGGACAGCTTTGATATCGAAAGCGACAGGACGTTCAACGCCGTTCAGATTGTCGTTAAGACCGGAGCTTAAACCGACAAAAAGGGGAGCGGATACACGTTCCAGATGCATCTTCTTGCTGAATTCTTTAGCGAAGAGATCATGGATGAATTTGATTGCTTCCTGTGTGGTACGCACGTCCATATGCGCATCATAGTTTTCAGGGATGATTAAGGCCATATGCTTGTCCTCCTAAGGTGTTTCTTTTTTGAAGAAAAATGACGTATTTATCAGACATTTTATCTTCGCTTTTTAAAAAAATATGTGACTATTTTACAACTGCATTTACCTATATGGCAATCATTTTATTTGAAAATTTTTTAGAAAATGTTTACAAAATCGGCAGGTGGTCTCTTTGACATAATTTCCAAAAAGCACTATATTAGCAGTTATGAGTACTAAAGATTATGTTAAAGAACTAAGTAAACATATACAGGAGTTTAAACGCGACTCTATTCTCACCCCCATTATGATGGTTTTGGAGGTCATCGCAGATACACTGCTGCCATTTTTTATGGCCGGCATCGTGGATGAGGGTGTTAATAAAGGCGATATGAGAGCCATCATGTACTATGGTGGTTTGATGCTTCTGTGCGCTATTTTTGGCTTATTCACGGGCTTTGGCGGTGGTTATTTTGGTGCCCGTGCATCCACCGGTTTTGCCAGAAATCTGCGCCGTGATATGTTTGCCAATATCCAGCGTTTTTCATTTGCCGAGATCGACAAGTACAGCACGTCAGGTCTGGTAACCCGTCTCACCACGGATGTTACCAATATTCAGAATGCCTTCCAGATGCTGCTGCGTATGTGCGTTCGCGCACCGCTTAGCATGATCATGGCTATGTTCATGGCATTTTTGATCAGCCCCCGTATTGCCAGTATCTATCTGGCTGCTGTTGTATTTCTTGGCATCGTTATGGTGCTGGTTATGGGCAAGGCTACCCGCTATTTTAAGGAAGTCTTTAAGAAGTACGACTCTTTGAATGAAAGCGTAGAAGAGAACCTGGCCGCCATTCGTCTGGTTAAGGCTTACAACCGTGAAGAGCATGAAAATAATCGTTTCGTGGCAGCGGTTACCAATCTCTATAAGCTTTTCGTTCAGGCTGAAAATAACATCGTTATGGTTATGCCGGTAATGACCGGTACCGTTTATGTGGTTATTCTTTTCATTTCCTGGATCGGTGCCCATCTCATCGTTCAGCATACCCTGACTACCGGTGAGCTGATGTCTCTTCTGACATATTGCTCCAATATCCTGATGAGTCTGATGTTCCTGGCCATGATCTTCGTTATGATGACCATGTCTGTAGCTTCTGCCAACCGTATCGGTGAAGTTCTGCTGGAAGGCACTTCTGTTGAGCAGCCGGAGAATCCGGTGATGGAAATGAAGGACGGCAGCATCGATTTCGAAGACGTAGATTTCAGCTATGTCAAGGGCGCCCGTCAGTCAGTTGTTAAAGATGTAAACCTTCATATTAATTCCGGTGAATTTATTGGCGTAATCGGTGGTACCGGTTCTGCCAAGTCCTCACTAGTCAACCTGATCTGCCGTCTCTACGATGTGACCCAGGGCAGTGTTAAGGTTGGCGGTGTTGATGTTTCCGAATATGACCTGAAGACTCTCCGTGATAATGTTGCGGTAGTTCTTCAGAAAAATACTTTGTTCTCCGGCACTATCCTGGATAACCTGAGATGGGGTAACCCGGATGCAACTGAAGAAGAGTGCATCGAGGCTTGTAAGATCGCCTGTGCCGATGACTTCATCAGTAAGTTCCCGGAAGGCTACAACACTCAGATTGAGCAGGGCGGTACCAATGTTTCCGGTGGTCAGCGTCAGCGTCTGTGTATTGCCAGAGCCTTGCTTAAGAAACCCAAGATCCTGATTCTGGATGACAGCACCTCTGCTGTTGATACCGCTACAGAGCGTCGTATCCGTGAAGGTATGCAGTCTTATCTGCCCGGCACAACCAAGATCGTCATCACACAGCGTATCGCCGCCGTTCAGGGCGCCGATCGCGTTATTGTGCTGGACGAAGGTCGTGTCAATGGATTTGATACACCGGAACATTTGCTGGAAACCAATGCCATTTACCGCGAAGTCAGTGAAACTCAGATGAGCGGTACCGGCGATTTTGATGAGAAAGGAGACGACTGATGGCTTCTGAAACCAAAGAAGTGAAAATGGGCCGCGGTCGTATGCCTCGCGGCGTTAAGCCAAAAATCGAAAACCCCGGCAAGATCATGGCCCGTCTGATGAAATACGTTTTCCGTTATTACAGCATTCACATGATCGTGGTTATGCTGTGCATCCTGGGTAATGTTTTTGCTTCTGTTCAGGGAACTTTATTCCTGAGAACCCTGATCGATGACTATATTACTCCCCTTATGGGTCAGGCCACACCGGACTATGGTCCTCTGCTGATGGCCATTCTTCGGGTAGCCGGCTACTACGCTATCGGCGTTATCTGTGCATTTACCCAGAGTAAAGTCATGATCTATGTAGGTCAGGGTACTCTTCTTCGCATTCGTAAAGAACTCTTTGAGAAGATGGAAAGCCTGCCTATCCGCTATTTCGATTCACACACACGTGGTGACATCATGTCTGTTTACACCAACGACGTTGACACACTGCGTCAGATGGTCAGCCAGTCACTGCCTCAGCTTCTGTCCAGTGCTCTTACCATCGTGTCCATCGCTATCAGCATGATCAGCCTCAGCATTCCGCTGACGGGCCTCACTTTTATCATGGTTATCGTTATGATGATCGTATCTGCCAAAATCGCCGGTGCATCAGGTACCAACTTCATTCGCCAGCAGAAATCTCTTGGTCAGGTTAACGGTTTCATCGAAGAAATGATGTCAGGCCAGAAGGTGGTCAAGGTATTTACCCACGAAGAGGCAAATGTCAACGACTTCAACAAGCTGAATGACGAGCTTTTCGAAGCTGCCAATAAAGCCACGGCTTTCGTCAATATCATGATGCCCATCAATGCTCAGTTGGGTCATTTAAGTTTCATGATCTGTGCTGCCGCCGGTGGTGCCTTGGCGCTGCTTGGTAATGGTCAGGGCATCTTTGCTCTTACCGTTGGTGGTCTGGCCAGCTTCCTGACATTTAATAAGAACTTCAACATGCCTATCAACCAGGTTACACAGCAGATGAATGCCATCGTTATGTCTCTGGCCGGTGCCGACCGTGTCTTCAAACTGATGGACGAAGAAGCTGAAGTTGATGATGGCTACGTCACACTGGTTCGCGTCAAGAAGGACGGCGACAAGTTTGAAGAGAGCGAAGTTCGTACAGGTCACTGGGCCTGGAAGCATCAGCATCAGGCCACCGGTGAGGTCGAATATGTAGAAATGAAGGGCAATATCGTTATGGATGGCGTGGACTTCGGTTACCGCGACGACAAAATGGTCCTCCACGACATTTCCCTCTATGCCCATCCCGGTCAGAAGATCGCCTTCGTCGGTTCCACAGGTGCCGGCAAGACCACTATCATGAACCTGATTACTCGTTTCTATGATATTCAGGATGGTAAGATCCGTTACGATGGTATCAATATCAATAAGATCCGCAAGTCAGATCTGCGCCGTTCACTTGGCATGGTTCTGCAGGATACTAACCTCTTCACAGGTACTGTTCGTGACAACATCCGTTTCGGTAAGCTGGATGCCACCGATGAGGAAATCGTAGCAGCCGCCAAACTGGCCAATGCCGATGGTTTCATTACCCGTCTTCCCGATGGTTACGACACCATGCTGACAGGCGGCGGCGAAAACCTGTCACAGGGTCAGCGCCAGCTGCTGGCTATCGCCCGTGCCGCTGTAGCCAATCCGCCTGTTCTGATTCTGGATGAGGCCACATCCTCCATCGACTCCCGTACCGAACGCATCGTACAGGATGGTATGGACAAGCTGATGAAGGGCCGTACTACATTTGTTATCGCCCATCGTCTTTCCACTATCAAGAATTCTGATTGCATCATGGTTATGGAAAATGGCCGCATCATCGAACGCGGTACTCATGATGATCTGCTTGAAGAAAAAGGCAAATATTACGAGCTTTACACAGGTAAGGCTGTAGCGACATGATTATAAAAAGGAGAATTCTATGAAGAAGTTCAAGAGAGTTGCTGTCGTTGTATCAATGCTTTCTCTGGTTCTGGCCGTGGTTGCCGGCTGCGGCAAGAAGGAAGTTAAAGAAGGCGTCAGCTTTGATAAAGATGTCCTGACTGTCGTTCTGGCTGCCAACCCCACCACCGGTTACACCTGGGCTGCCAGCATTGACAATGAAGCCATGCTGACATTTGTTTCAGATAGTTATGAAACAGCACCTCAGTCAGAAGGCGCTGTTGGTGTCGGTGGTTTCACAACCATGACATTCAAGGCCGTTGGCCCCGGCACAGCTACCGTCACACTGACCTATGGTCAGCAGTGGGAAGGCGGCAATAAAGGCGAAACCCGCGCTGTCACCGTCACCATCGGCGACAAGAACAAGATCGAAACCGCCTCTATCAGCGACGCTGTAGGCGAAACTGCAGTTCCTGCCGACGCTGTGGCCCCCGCCCAGGAAGCCGCTCCGGCTGATCCCAATGCAGCTGCCCCGGCAGAATAGCCTGTGGAATAACAAGGAATTTTGAAGACATTCTTGCAGATTCAGGCACTGTCATCCGGATCGATGAGGCTTGATACATAACCTTGAATGTCTGAGTCCGGAAAGCAGGAACAAAAAGAAATTCCACAAAAAATAAAAAAATAGTTGCCAAGCGTATTACCCTCTGCTATAATCATCGTTGCTGGAAACATGGAAGGTTAGCTCAGCTGGGAGAGCATTCGCTTGACGTGTGAAAGGTCACAGGTTCGAATCCTGCACCTTCCATTCCAACGGGATCGCATCGAAAGATGCGGTCCTTTTTTTATGGGTCGTGACCCTGTTGAGCACACAACATGTGCGAAATATCAACCACCCGCTATGCGTGTGCGCGACGACAGTTATACTAAAAAACATCACCTTTCCAATATAATGAGAGTGTTCAAGTCATCATTAATGAAAGGAAAGGTGATGTTTATGGCAAATAAAGCCCATAGTTTAGCTCACACAAAATGGCTCTGCAAGTATCATATTGTGTTC